>NZ_JAMYPW010000023.1:0-89981 GCF_040320565.1 Mesorhizobium sp. M0664 | reverse complement strand
CGGCCCGCCTAAACCGACACTGCCAGCCATCCGACGCGCCGTCATAGCAGCACTCTCAAACCACCATCCGCCACAACGATGTCCATACTGCCGTATCCGGTTCCGAATGACCCCAAAATCAATTCTGCCAAAGTAGTGCTAGGGCGTCAGCACTCCAGCGGCCCTGGAGAGCAGCCCCATAGAGCGATGCACTGAGACGTTCTCCAACGTAGGGATCGTTGACGCCATCGAAAAGCTCTAACAACTCGTCTGCCATGGTGGGGAACCTGGTCAAGAGGTTCACGAGACCCATTGTCGCCGTATCTCGCGCGCGCCGGCTTGAGGTCGAAAGAAACCAAGTAAGCGCTATCGCCGCGCGCTGCACAATGCTCGGATCAGCTTCTCCAGCTTGCCTGTCTCTTGCCCATGCAATGAGATCCGCAGCAGCCGAGTTGTCGGGGTTTGAGCTGTCATCGCCGTAGTTTGCGACAAAGATCGACCAATCGGCATCGCGTTCGGGAATTTTCATGACCTTCAGAAGTTCGTGTAGCCAGTACGCATCGAACGCACTTTCAGAATCGATGGTTAGCCGCACGAGTGCATCCCAACGGGCATCTACGCCGTGAGAGTCCTCAAGTAGTTCCAGAGTACGTTCGGTGATGCTCGAAGGTGCCCGCAATCGCACCGTTTCCGGTGTTATGAGGCTCCTGGTCATTACGCCGGGAATGTTTGCCAACGCGTCGGGGAGCTCCACGCCAGTGCGCTCAGGAAGCTGAACTGCCAGCGCTTCGCGCACCCCCCAAGGAAGACCACCTCGCACACAAGCGCGCGCTAGCGGGCTGTCTGGCGATAGCGGAGACGGTAGCTGTGCTTCGACCAGAGTTTCGTCGAGTATTGAACGTGCGACAGTGTGATCGGCGAAACGCTCGAACGTGAACCTGACGTGGTCATGGAGATCGGAATCTGAAGTCTCATCAGCGGGGACGGGTTCGATCGAGATTACGCCCTCTGTTTCTAATTGATGCAAAAGGTCGCTGTCTTGGTCGCCCTTCCCCTCGTGGATCTCGTCAATAATCTCGAACGCTCGGTCGACGGGAATATACGGATCTTGGGTGGATTCAATCTCGTGGGCCAAGGCGTCTATGGCGCGCTCGGTTATCCGTCGCCGACTATTCAGATTCATTCGTCGCTGAATGGCGTCAGATACAGCCTCTCGGTACATTGAGAAGACGGCCGTGACGCCGCGAAGACCTTTCGGGAAGCGAGTCTTGCCTTCCCGCTCTAGCGCGTCGCAGCACGTCTTGAGGAACAGTGGATTTCGGAGTTCGACATCGAGAAATGGATGCTCAGTCAACATGATGCCTCGCAAAGCCAAAAAAGCGCGCGCATCGAAAGTTGAGAAGCCTGTGTGCTCAAGCTCCAAGGGGGATAGCGCACCAAGGTCTGATGGCAAGGTTTGTGAGACGTAGGTTGACCGACAGGAGAAAACGACCGCGACGTGTGCGTACTTGGCAGCGTCGAAGAGAAAGCCGCCGAGACGATCCGGCCATATTTGTCGTCCATGCCGCTCGTTTATGGCATCGATCATAAGCAGGCTTCGGCAACCAGCAGCTTCACCGGCGGCGTCGAGTGCCCCAAGGAATGTATCGCGCGTGTAGTGAGATGGCAGGCCCAATTGTTGGATGAGCTGGGACCAGACGTCCGTGTCGACAAGACTGCTCCCTAAGAACAACAGTGCGGGGCGGGATTTCTGCAGCTGGTAGGCACAGGCGTCTGCGAGTAGGTGTGACTTGCCTGCACCCGCCTCGCCAGTCACCAGGACAGCCGCACCAACGGCCACCAGCCAAGGCTGATCCTCTAGCGTGTCAACAAGAGCGTTGAAAGCCTCTAGGGCTTGCCGGAATGTCGAGTAGTGCGATCGTTCGGGTCGCCCTGAATCTGCAGCCGTCCGGTGTTGGCGTTCTAACTCCGCGTGGTAGAGCGAACGAGCAACCTCAAGGGCCGTATGCGCCTTCCCTTGCCAAGTACTTATTGGCCACTGGTGAGCGCTGAGATCCTCGATGGCATCCAGCGAGCGAGCCCCGGCCTCAATAGTTTCCGCCTGCTCGGCCGTCATGATGCCGGTGCGCTTGAGCCCATCTGTTGCCTCCAGCAACTTACTACGATGGTCTGCAAGTTCCTGCAGAAGCTCAGCATTGCGTGCCAAACCAACCAGAGCGCGCCGAACAGGCAAGGCGACATTGGTTTCCGCGGTATACCGGCGCCCCAGGTTAGACCTTACGCGCCCGAATTGCTCGGCGAACCAGTCGGCCGTCAGATGCTGCGTTCCAAACCAATATAAACGGCGACCAGAGAGCCTCGGATCATCGGAGGTGAGTCGCTCTCCAACGGCATGTGCGTCCCATAGCTTGATTTCCAAGGACCTGCCGTTCGTGGCGGCCTCTGCGAGTCGATTGGCTCGCCAGGTTTCATATGCCGCCCGTTGGGTCACAGCCTTGCCACGGGCATCAGAAAGGTCGAAGGGCAGGCATACCGTTAAGACAGTTAGCTTCGGATGCTTCGCCAGAGCAGCGGCGAGGGACTTGTCGAGGCTGCCAATCAGATTTGCGTCAAAGGACCACGAATACTTGACTTGCCAGCCGATTTCGCTGCCATCGGCGAGCCGGACGAAGCACTCGAGCCCGCCGTCGCGGCCTTTGCCTTTGCGAATAAATTCGCTGCCGGCTGCTCGCTCCTCAATGCCGGCGAGTTGGCAAACCAGTTCCTCGAACCCCTCCGAGCGGCGCCCATTGAGGGCTCGTACTTCGTGGAAATCGATCGATGGGGAGTCGTGCGGCATCAAGTACTCTTGGAATCGGTTGGTTTAGATTTCCGGCGGTTACACTACATGCCTAGCGATCTGCAATTGACGGTTTATTCCCTCATGTTTAATTCAGGCGTTGATATCGCCAGAAGCGGCCGTGATCCACCGCCTGACTACGCCCAACCTCATCCGATTTCGATCCAACCGGCGTTTTGAAGCTACGCTACAAAGCCGTCTTCCTGCGAAACTGGTGGCTACATCAAAGCCGCTCTAGCGGAGAGCCCTCTAGCGGTGCGCAGTCGAGCGAGCACCGGCTGCCCCTTGGCAGCGCAACGCAGAAGCGTCTGATAGAATTCTTTTGTGGGCTGGACGTCGCGATGGATGAGACGGGGGTGTGCGTAGTCGATTTTCTTGGCACGGTACATCTTGAGACAACAGTTGTGACTGGCCCTGACGCGCTGTTTGCCGCGTTGAAGTCGTTTCTGCCGCGCCTGCGGCGTCTGGGCCACGAGGCCGTCGCGTTGTCGCCCCAGCTGCATCCCAAACTTAAGAAACTCGGCCTGCCGGCCGTCCGCCTGGAGACGCAGCACGTGTGCGCCGCGATGTCGGCGTAGCGCAACAAAACCGATAAGGCATCGCTCTGCATCGCGCATATCATGCGCACCGGCTGGTTTCGACAGGCTCATTATCAAGTCGCAAAGCTGCTACCGCGGCGCTGTGGAAGCGGTACTGCCGGCTGCACGATGTCGTCGTGAGGATCGTCGCGCGCAACGAGACTTCGGCGCTTCATGGTCATCCCCGGCGTCGGCCCGGTGACGACGCTTTCGTTCATGATCGCGATCGACGATCCGTCGCGCTTCCGCCGCTCGCGTGACGTCGCCGCCTACTTCGGGCTGATGTCGCGACGCTGGCAATCCGGCTCCACGATCGACGTCCAGGGACGCATCTCGAAGGCCGCCGAGCCGACGTGCGGCGAGCGCTCTATGAGGCGGCTTCCGGTTGATGACGCGCTTCAAAGGCAAGGACAAGGTCAAGAGCTGGGGCCAGCCGATCGCCAAGCGCTCTTGCCATCGCAAGGCCTGTGTCGCGGTGGCGCGCAGGCTGGCGGTGACCATGCATGCGATCTGGAGCGACGGCACGTTCTATGTCGGCGATCCGGCGGCAAGCCAAGCGACGCCGGCCGGCGCGAGCGTGACAAGGCCCGCAAGCTTTTGGGAGCGCATCGATGAGCAGAAGATCATCAGTTGAAACGCATGGCGTCCGCAGTGTCACGGACGCCATCTGAGACGAGGAGATCCGCCCCCGGCGGATGAGGACCGATGCACACCAGGAACGACGGAACGCACGTTATCTTGCCTGCGGCCGCGCCGATCGACAGACGGCCGGACCGCGTCCGATTGCCTGTGACGATGCTCCGTCCGACCGATGGAAAAGTGCGCCACGACGGTTCGAGTGCTGCTTTCGTGCAGCCGAAACACGCCGTCGCAGAGCGCGGAAGATTGCACGGCGCATCGGAACTCGACGGCCAAAGGCGGAATCGCAGTGCAGAGAATAGGAGGAGGAACGACGATGGAGACAAAGTCTCGCAAAGCACAACTGATTAAGATGGCGGGATAAAAGGGGGCACATTGCGCTGCGGTCGGGGCTTTTGTTTTTCAATGGGTTAGACGGCGATTTCGCAATGTGTGCACGTTTACTGCACATTGCAAGAATCGCGAATTCTCAGCTGTTTTTGTGGCTTAGTGCAATGTGCGATGCTCGGCCAGCGCTTGAGGAGGGTGGGGGCGGGAAGGGGGCCGTGGTCAGAGACGACCCGCTGAGATAGCTTCTCGTCGGGAGATAACGAACTGGTGGATGGTCGACGCAGCACCTCGTCGACCTGCCTTGCGGTGACGCGCGTGGGCGGTCGGCACGGCTGCCGCAGCGATCTTTCGCCGCTGCGCCGAGTGCCGACGTCGCCAGCGTCGGCCGTAGGATGGCGGCCGAGCGCAGGCTTGTCGGCTGGCGCCATCCTCCGCACTGCTGATGCATAGGCTTCACGGTCCCGATGGAAAGCGCGCCGGTAGCGACACGTCCGCCAACAAATCCAAGCTTCCACCGGAGGGCTGGTCGGGCCCGGCATCCGCCGGCGCTGCGCACCGCCCAGCCGTGCTACCTGCCGCCGCCAGGGGGCGCTCCATGCTGACACGAATGCGCAAAGTGTCGTGTTACGGTCTGATGGTTTTAGGCCACTGGCCTGATCGCCATCAAAGCAAATGGGAGAGTTCGCCACGTCTAGGATCAACCGCCGCGCCTTGCTCCTCCACTCTGGCAGCGCAGTCGTCGCCTCGACAGTTGCGGCAACGGCGCTCGGTGCTGGGCCGGCAGGTGGAGACCAAGGACCGTCCGATACTTTGCGAGCGCTGATTGAGGCGCACAAGGTAGGTTATGCTGCGTTCGGTGAAGCCCTGCATGACATGGGCGGTGGCAGCAGCGAATCCGACAGAGCCAGCCGGGAGGAGGAGAGGGCGCTGCTCGCCATCTGCGACTACCCTGCGGTGGGGAAGCGGACCGCCTAGCCAAGGCTCGGTATCTATTAGAGACCGAGGCGCGCGGTGAGCTCGACCTGGCAGAGCATATGCAGGCCGTTCCCCACTCTACAATGTGGAGGGGATGAGGCGACCGAGGCGCGGTTTCGGTCAGCTACTGAATGCCTGGTATGCGCCTTATTCCAGACACTCAAATGCGGATCGACATGGCCGCGATCGGCAGTTTTGAACCGATGCCGGAGGTCCTCCCTAACTATCTGGCGCCTACAGTTCGCAATGACGTCAGAATACCGCGTCGTGGGAAGAAACGAGGAGGTTGCAGCGCCCCCGGAGAGATGATGCCCTCAGAGCCGTCGCGCACGGCTTAAAGAATATGATAATGCGGACACCATGCAGTGGCGGGTCGCACTTACCTGATCTGGTCTAGTTGACCTTCGGCACCTAGTGAATGCAACCGATCCAAACCGTTCCGAGTCGCTTTTCAGCTGCCGCTTTTACGGCGTCGGAGCAGCGGTCAGACACGACTAGGCCGAACGGATTCATCAGCGGTTCCGGCAATCCATACTCGTCGATTTCTCCGACAGGCTTTCTGCCCGAGAGCGCGTAGCGGATGCTCGCCCAAAGTGTCCATGCCAGTTCAATCTCGCCCTCCTGGCCGTCGTAAACGCTGCTCGCGGGCACTGTCTTTGAAATGATGCCCAGCTCATCAAGAAGCATCGTCGAAACTAAATGCGCGGCACAATCCGCTAGCTGGATTCCTGCGACCAACTTTGAATCGCAGCCATAGGTAACTGTAGCGCTACGAGGCATCTTGGCGTTTGTTCGCTTCATTCCCTCGTCCAGATAGATCGCCGCGATAGGAGTTTCGGGGGTAACATCGACGCTGGATAGCAGCGTGGAAATATGCGTAGCGAGTATCGCTCGCTCCGAGATCGGGCAAACGGCCAATCCTATCTTGCAGTCGCGTAGGATGGACTGGAGGCGGTGTCGCAATTCCTGTGCCGCCGGGTTACCACGCATCGCCATGCTGCTCTTGAACTCGTCACGAGCGGGATCGAAACCGCAGTCCAACAGGCCTTCAACGACTTGTTCCTGAACGTCAGCTTCACAGTACACGGCAGCCACAACTATGAAGTCCCCACGATCATGGATGCTTTCATCCACGAAGACACTTAAGCCGGAAGGGATTTTGCGTGCCGGGCTCAAAATACGCGGTAGCCGGTGCGGCCACCGCAGCGATAGCCGTCCGGGGACTTGTGTTCATTCAGGGTGAGAGTCTGGGTTTTTCGCGTAAAAACCTTCTGACAGTAGGGGCATTGCACTTTGTAGCTTGATTCAAAACCGCCGAAGCCGCGAAACACCTTCCCTCTTTGAGTTGAGGTGCGCGCCGACGTTGTCACGATGCGAAAACTTTGTCCGGCTATCTCGAATTTCTCGCTGTGCCCGCCTCGCTGGAAGTTCTCGTCGAACACTCTGTTGAGGGACAGTTTGATGCCGCCGTCATGAATCTCGATCTCGGGACATTCCGGCTGCATCAACACGAGAATGAAATGCTGGCCAGTCGTTGCGCCAGTATCTCGATGTCGGCCGGGCATTCCTCGCGATAAGGCGAAAGGAAGCCCCTGAGTTTGACCGTAGTTCCTGATGTCCCGCTATCGATCTGGGTCGCGCTGGCCGCGTCGGGGTCGTAGTCGAGGCCGAACTCGAAATCCCGCAGCCATTGACTTGGCTCGTCATCGCCGTCCTGAGCTTGGAAAGTCGTCCTAACGCGAACCGTCTGGAAGGCCTTGAGCCACATGAACCGGCCGAGGCCTTTCCCGCCTCGTTCGTACTTATGTTCCGAATACGCAGTGTTGAAGGAGTCGAAGTTCTCGTCGGTAAAGCCGATGCCAGTATGGCGGATCTCGAAGCCGACGATAGCGGCGATGTCCTCGCCAAGCAGATCTTCGTCGCGCTCCACGACGATCGTGACACGATGCCGCCTTGCGGACTTCGCGTCCTGAATTGCTTGAAAAGAGTTCATTACCGCCTCGAACAGCGGAAGGAGCGCCTTCCATTTCGGAAGCTGTGTCTGCCGGATCTGCCCCCTGAGGTTGGTTCGAAGCATTCCTGGCTGCAGGGCTGTGATTTGATTCATTGCATCCGGCCTATCTGCAACTTGGTCCGCTAGCGCTCCGCCTGCCTCGAAAGGCGCAATGCTATCACAACTTCAATACAGTTCTAGCTTAGGAAGACGTCTCTTTAACCGGAAAAACCCTGCCATGGATCCGTGATAAAACCAAGGCCGCCAACGCTGATTTGCACGATGTGGTTGAAGCCGTCAGTCCGCTGCCGGCCCCAAATGCTGCCGCCCCGCTATCCGCCGCAAGCACGAACCCGCTTCGCGGGAGGGGCACCTCGGCCTGAGATGGCGCGACTGCCATTTTGACTTGAGCGGGTAGAGGCGTCGATCTGACCATGGAGTTCCCTTCAGCGAGAGGAACTCGCCATGGCTACCCTGTCGACCGATGCACCAATCTCTCCGCTTCGCCAGCGCATGCAGCACGACATGTTCATGCGTGGCCTGGGCTCCCATACCCAGCAGGACTACGTTCGTCACGTCCGGCGCTTCGCTGTGTTCCTTGGCCGCTCGCCCGACACTGCGACGGGCTGAGGACATCCGTCGATTCCAGCTGCATCAGCATGAGAGCGGCGTCGGCCCTGCGACGATCAATGGCGCGGTCTCGGCACTGCGGTTCCTGTTCCTCGTGACGCTGAAGCGTCGGGATCTGGCGCGTGCGCTGGTGATCATGAGGTATCAGCGCAAGCTGCCCGACGTGCTGAGCGTGGAGGAAGCGGCGCGGCTGCTCGAAGCCGCACCCGGCATCAAGTACAAGGCCGCACCTGGCGTCGCCTATGGCGCGGGCCTGCGCGTGTCCGAAGTCGCGCACCTCAAGGTCGACGACATCGACCCTGTTCGACGCGGATCAGCATGCGTGTCGACTGGCTGTTCCCGGGGCGCAGCTTCACCGCGCCGATCTCATCGAGGCAATTGCACCGCGCGGTCCAGGAGGCAGCCGAAGTCGCCGGCATCCGCAAACGCGTCAGCCCGCACACGCTGCGTCACAGCTTCGCCACCCACCTGCTCGAACAGGATGTCGACATCCGCGTTATCCAGGTGCTGCTTGGCCACAGCAAGCTCGATACGACCGTGCTCTACACCCAGGTCTCGACCCGGACGATCCACGCGGTCGCAGGGCCGCTCGACCGGCTGATGGCGCTAATGGAAGGCAAGACGCCGCCCGGCTGAGCCGTGCACACCTCTGTTGAGGTCGCCGACATCTTCCGTGCTGCCGGCCCCGCCTATCGGGCCGCCCATGCAGGTCACCTGAGCCTCATCCAGCTCAAGGTGATGTCGGCGATCGAGCATTGCCGCACCGCGGCGCTCGGCGGTCACGTCGAGGCCTGCGAAGACTGCGGCCAATGGCCGATCGCCTATAATTCCTGCCGCAACCGGCACTGCCCGAAGTGCCAGGGCGCGGTGGCACGGACTTGGCTGGCCGAGCGCGAGGCCGACCTGCTGCCGGTCGGCTACTTCCACGTCGTGTTCACGCTGCCCGCCGAGGTCGCCGACATAGCCTTCCAGAACAAGGCGCTCGTCTACGACCTGCTGTTCAAGGCGGCATCGGAGACGATGCTGACGATCGCGGCGGATCCGAAGCATCTCGGCGCGCGCATCGGCATCACCGCAGTGCTCCATACCTGGGGCTCGGCGATGACGCACCATCCGCACGTGCACATGATCGTGCCGGGCGGCGGCATCGCGCCGGACGGGTCACGCTGGATATCGTCGCGGCCGGCCTTCCTTCTCCCAGTCAGAGTATTGGGCAAGCTGTTCCGCCGTCTGTTCCTGACCCGGCTGGTCGCGCTGCACGACGCCGGTCGGCTCGCCTTCTTCGGATCGACCGCGCACCTGGCCGACCGTCGGGCCTTCCTGCGTCATCTGAAGCCTGTTCGCAGCAAGCGCTGGGTGGTCTATGCCAAGCCGCCCTTCGCCGGACCTCAAGTGGTGCTCGCCTACCTGTCGCGCTACACTCACCGGGTCGCCATCTCGAACCGCCGCCTGATCGCCTTCGACGAGGCTGGAGTCACCTTCCGCTACAAGGATTATCGCCGCGATGGTGCCGAGCGCCAGCGCGCCATGACGCTTGCCGCCGACGAGTTCATCCGCCGCTTCCTGCTCCATCTCCTGCCGCGTGGGTTCCACCGCATCCGTTACTATGGGCTGCTCGCCAGCTCTGCCCGCAAAGCCAGCCTCGCACTCGCGCGCGAACTGCTGAACGTCGCTCCGCCGCCGGGAGATGACACTCCGGAAGAACCGGCTGACGTCCGCCCGCCGTGCCCTTGCTGCGGCGGGCGCATGGTCTTCATCGAGAGGTTCGAACGGTGGTGCCAGCCTCGTGCACCGCCTGCCTCAAGAGCGCCGAACCGGGAGAACGCCCCAAGACCCGGCATGGCCAAGTTGCTCGTACGACCGCGCCACGCCAGCGCCGGTCAACGGGATGTCATGTGCACGTTGCCGTGGCGCCGATCGTCAAGCACATCAATCCCGTCGGAATCAACGCTACAAGCTCTTCGGCCTGGCCCGGAAGCCGCTTCCACGACATCCCCACCGCATCCTATGCGGAAGTTCGCGACAAGCGCTGGCACATCACAAGGCACAAATCCCCATAGGCTATCGTCTGCGGCCCGCGGGTTCCTGCATGAGAGACTTTCGTACGCCTGCCGGCACCCGAAACCCTTATATGGGGATGGTCAACTACAAACGGCATCACGTCGACATTGTCATGTACCTCCGGGCAATCCGCAGATCCATTCGATGTGTCCGTTTGCGTGACGCGGTTCGCGAACGAACCCAGTCCACCTTATATTCGGTCAGGGCGCATGCACCTGTTCCATGATCCCGCTTGCGGCGGATTCGGACCCAAGAGACGAAACCATTCTTCAGCGGCGGCTGTTGAGGCCATGAGTTTCGTCGGTTCGTCTACCGAGGATCTGCCAGGCCTGATCGGCCTGGAGATTGTTATGATCGATTGGCGTCTACGCTGATGGTTTCGTCAGGAGAGCTCCTTCTATAACGACTCCGGCGTTCACGTATTTCCACAGTGCAACAAGCAGTTTCCGAGCGAGGGCGATGATCGCCGTCTTCTTGTACCGGCCACCATTCTGGATGACTCGCGCCCTGAACCACTGGCTGAGTGCGGAATTGGGTTGATGGCGCACCCAGAGCCACGCAACCTGGACAAGCGTCGACCGGAGCCTGGGGTTGCCGGACTTCGAGACTCCCTGCTCGCAATTAATCTGCCCACTTTGCCAGGGCGTTGGCACCAAACCAGCGTAGGCGGCAACCTGTCGTCGATTGTCAAACTTGCGCGATAATCCCTCAGACCACAGGACGGCCGCGAACTCCGGACCTATTCCCTTGAGGCTGAGCAGCAGGGCCGGTGTTGGCTCATCTGCCGCGACGAGCAAGGCGTCGCGTGCCTCTTCAACATCCTTGATCTGCTGGATCAGCAACTCGATGCGATCAAGCTCGCGGCTGATCTGCGCCATGAGCGCTGGCGGCAGTGGACGCCCATCTCCGGTAATGAGCGCATCGAGGCATTTGCGTCGATCGCCTTTTAGTGGTTCGTATCCGGACACGCCTTGGCTGAACAAAAGGCCCTTTATCCTGTTGACGTGCCTGATCCGCTCGTTCGTCAGAGCCTTCCGCTCCCGCACCAACCGGCGACGGTCTTCCTCCTCCGGCGTTGGTCACTCGCAACATCGCGCAAACCCTAGGCTCGCCGGGTTGTGGGCCAACAACGCTCGAACCAGTGCTTCCCCATCAATCCTGTCGGTCTTGGCCCGCCGGCGGCGACGTGATGTGGCAATGGATGCCGGGTCCACGACATAACTCTCGATGCCTTCGCGTTCGAGGACCCGATGTATCCAGAATCCATCCAGACCAGCTTCCTGGATTGATATGACCCGGAAACGCTGCCCTGTCCGCACTTCCGCCTTTCGTTGCAGGTGATGTTTAGCGACTTCACTCTGGCGGAGCGCTGGTCGCCTTCCATCCCCATAGGATCTTCAGCATCCCGGTCGCTCGCGACCATGTGCCAAAATCCTGCAAACCGGACATTCCCGGGTCGTCTCCTACCGGCAGCCATGCCGGCCATATGAACAGCCGCGCAGCGCAAGACGCCGGCCTAACAACTGCTCGAACTCCTTCTTGTAAAGGTGCTTGTAGCGCATTGGCGACATGGGTGCTTACCACAGCGCAACCCCTGTCCTTCCCTGAAGGACAGTCGCAGCCACGAGAAAATGCGTCACCTGTCCGATCGGACAGTTGACCAGGACATTGATGCCACGCGAGAAATTCTGGCAGGTCCTCTGTATTGACTGTGTTGCTGGGTACCGCGGCGAGTTCGCTCTCATTCCGAGATATCAACGCCTTCTCGAGAGCATTCTACCTGCTGACAGATGATCGGGGAACCAGAACTGCGCTCTGGCAAGGAAGCAAACGATGACCAAGAAGCCACGCTCAGCTACCAAGTCGGGTAAGGAAGGCCCGAAGCCAATCAAGGGGGTGACCTCGCCGAAGATCAAAGTGCTGCCTTTGGCCGGAACGCTGCAGCCAAGCTTTGAGGATATTCAGAACCTGCTGGACACTCTCGTGCCTCCCACTGATGCAAACATCAATGGCGCGCCGCACATGCGATTTTGGCGGAAGCCTCCGACCGACACGCGCGATGGCTTTGTCAATTTTGACACATCGAATTGGGGGCAGGATGGCCGGCTTGTCACTCCGGGGCATCCCGAAACCTCGAATTTGTACCTGGCTCTAGCTGGGCAGCCGCCGTTTGACGGTTCATCCCTGAGCCAAATGCCCGATGTTGATTCCGATCCGCTGGCAACGCTGGCGAATAAACAACAACTCACGACCGTAGCGACGTGGATAACGAACGGAGCGCCCGCCTAATTCAAAGTCGAGGCACTCATTCCAAACAGCCGGAATTCGATGGGTCACTGGCGTGGACTCGTCAGAATATTTGAACGCGGGCGGCCGACATAAGCCCGGCATGGTGCACCTGACTGGAGGAGTTTTCTCATGCGACATACCTTACATTTCGTGCCGGCTATCCTTTGCCTGTGTGTTGGGGCGCTCTCGCCGTTGGCTGAAGTCCGGGGGCAGACCCTGCCGACGGATGCGAAGCCCACATGCGTGGTCGATCCACCGATGTTCAAATCATGGTTCGACTCAGGCTCTGTAAGCCTCAACGGTACAATTGGGCCCGCGGACAGCATCAACTTCCCGGACACACCAAACTGCAGCTTTTACCAATGGTCGGAGCGAATGTTTTTGTGGCTCGCCTCGCCGGCCACGTCCCGCTTCGGCGGCAGCGGAAAGGTCTTCGAGTCCCCCGCGTTCTTCGACGTTACCCCCCTCGATGAGAGCAACCACCGAAAGTTCATTCCGCATTCCTCGACGCCATTGAGCATTGCGAGCATCAGAACTCCGCAAAATGGCCCGAACGATCTGCCGGTGGTTATGTCCAACACCGGTCAACTGTTTGAGGTCGTCACACCACCCGCTGGACCAAAAGGTGGACCTTTGGTCCAAGATTTGAGCGGTAAAGTGAGCGAGTTGGCGCGTATGGAAGTCGGTAGCGGACAGACCAAGCCCAACCTGTTCGGCACAGACGGCACGAAAATCGAGGCGTTTCCCGATCTCCCCGCCGCCGCTGCAGGAAGTGCTGTGGGCGGAGCGCAGATCAGCATTGCGCGAAAACTGAGCGTCGGCGGAAAAGACCTGTTGGTTGACGGTGCAGGCGATGTGATCCAGACGGAAGTGGGCCAGGCCAACAGCGACGGGGTCCTAATCTCGCAAAACAATTCGCTGGTCTACTATGTCACCACAGTCAACGACGTCTTCACCTACATGGTGACGGGGGCCGCCAACGGCGGAATCAGTCCCGCACCGACGCAATTTCCTGTGACGCCGAGTGATCTGGACAAGATCGCGGCATTCGCCACAGCAAATCAGAAAATCATTGCCGCTCCGGAGACGTTGGCCATCGAACTTAAGACGTCATGGGTCGACGCGAGTTCAGTCGCTGACGCAAGCAAATACATTACCATGGATGCGACAGTGCCAACTTTTGACATGTCCGATCCCAAGAAGTGGAAACCGAATGGTCAAAAAACCGTGTCGCTTGCCATGGTCGGAATGCACGTTGTCGGCAGCGCAAAGGGCCATCCCGAGATGATCTGGGCGACTTTTCAGCATGTCGACGATGTGCCAACCGGTGCCTACACGTATCTCGACACAGCCGGCAATACAAAGACCGTCGCTCAGCCGAGCTCAGGAACATGGCTGTTCAGTGCCGACAATCCAGCCGGCGTTTTCAACGCCCTGAAGGCGCGATTTGATTCCGGAGATATCATTCCAGGAGATGACCCGTCAGGCATTGCGCCGAGCAACACCATCCGCTGGAAGACTTGGGGGGCGGTGTCTGGCGTGTCTCCGAACCCGATCGACGGGTCCGACACCGCCTCAAACACCGAGATCATCGCCATCAACAATAGCGTGCGGAGCCAATTGGCTGCTGGCGATGTGCGCGCCAACTACGTCTTCGTTGGCGCGACCTGGACGATCGGCGGCGCTTCTCCGACCGCCTCGAACCAGGTGGGTACGAGCATGTTGGCCAACAGCACGATGGAAACCTACCAACAGGGAACGCAAGCTGGAGATAAGGGATCGAACTGCTTCTTGTGCCACAGGAGCAACCAGACCGGCGTAAGCCACGTGTACAAGGTGTTGAATCCCTTATTCTGACACAAGACCGAGCCGCCGCTCGACCCCTTGAACGTTTAAATGTGGGCGCGCACGCTTGCCAGGTGGCCACCGCCGGATATGCCAACTGTCTGCCCGAATGCTGTGCAGTTCGCCGCTGTCGCTACCTCGTGCAAAGAAGGCTGCGCATGTGGCACAGCGTTAGCTTGTCGCCAGCGGAACGTGCGCTCCAGCCGCAATCCAATCTGACAACAGCTGGACGTCCGCCTGCCCGATCACGCCCTGCATGGGCCCGGTTCCAATGATGGCGACCAAAAACATGCTTCTATCCGGCTCGCCCGGAATGATCCAGCCGCCACGGACAAGTGCCGCCATCAGATCCAACGGGGAGTCAAACAGCGTCTTCAGCTTCACGGGTTCGCCGCTTTCGTTGGGAAGCACAAGGTCCTCATGCGCGCGTTTGGCGCGAGACGCGAGACGCCTAATTAGATCCTGAACCTGATTACCCAGGTCGTCGGGGGTTGCACGTGCCGGTCGCACCGCCATGCCGGTCGTGGCTTGGCCATCGATGAAAATGCGGTATATAAAATGACCTGTTCCGGCATCCACACCGTCGTCTGTCTTGAAATTCCAAGCGATCGTTCGTGAGCCTGGCTTTGGTGACTGCTCGTTGGCCACAACCTTCACCAATATCTGGCGCGGATCGAAGACAGTAACAGTGAGCTGCTTCGCACCTTCAGGGATTTGGGCAGCAATATCGAGGCTGTCCCAGGCCAGTGCTATGGGCGGTTCCACGACCACCGGCGCGGCAGCCAAGGCCGCGGCATCCATGTCTAACATATAGATCGTCCCTCCGGACGCGTATGCGACGATCGGTTCAGTCTTGGTGAAACGAAAGCGGTTGATAAACCGACCCACGCCGTCGGCATCGAACCACGTGGCGCCGCCATCGGTCGTTCCGCTAGTCGTCCCGTCAGGACTACCCGACATGAACCCGTGCCCCCAGCCGCCGACCCACCCCACCTGGTCGTTAAGAAAGCCAATACCCTCCAGTTCAACATTCCGCTGCGGATCGTTGATCGGGATGCGCTTCCAAGTCTGTCCACCGTCCGTGGTCTTCAAAATGGCCGCGGCGGTGTCGTTTTCGAGGGACACGAATCCGACTTGCGTATTGAGGAATTGGATCTTCCAACCCCATTCGCCCGTCGGGAAGTCGATCCCAGAATTCAGGAGTTTGTTTTCCCACTTCTTGCCACCGTCGGAGGTGAACATGACCACTGGCTTCAATTGGTCGTAAGTCGTCCCCCCGTTTCCACCGACCACCCAGCCATGCAGATCGTCGACAAAATAGGTATCGATCAGCAGGTTGGCGTGCGCCGCCATCGAGATCGAGTTCCACGTCTGGCCGCCATCGGTCGTATGCATGACCGCTGCCTCACGATTTGGATATTGCGTACCGGAGGCAAAGACCACGCCCTTAGCCGGCGAGGATATCCCACATATCGCGCTAGGCAGCGGCGGCAGCGGATCGGTCATATCGTTCCAGGTCTTGCCATCCTCGGTCTTCCACAGGCGCTGCCGGCGCGTGATTGAGCCCACCCAACCATCGGTCGCGCTGGTGAAGCTCATGCAACGAAGCCACGTGTCGGCGTCGACGGTATGTTGAACCGTCCAAGTCGCACCTGCATCTTCGGTATGCACGATTTGACCCGCACTGTTCACCGCCCAGCCGGTCTCGGGCCCTAGAAACCAAATATCATCGTAGCGTGTCTGGAGCGGAGCGTTCGTTGGACGCCAATTAAAGGCCATCGATCATCCTCCGGGTTGAAAAATCGCAAAATGGCGGATGCAGAAACTGAAAGTTTGCTGCGCACGGCTTGCCAGCTCTGCGCCGCAGGAGAGGAGCCCGGTGAGCATTTACTGTAGCGTCACCGTGGCAGTGTCGGTCCGCGAAGCTTCCACCGCCGAAGCTGGGAGGACGTTGTTTGTTTTGCTCGTTGTCGTGTAAAATGCAGCGTCCTCGATTTCGACCGCATTTTTGACTGCAGCCTTTCCCCTACGAAGGAAATGGCTAGGATAGCGGCATACCGTCGTTCAGCGATGCAATGCTCGACGCCACCCCGGGACCATCGGCGATCGACGCGAAGCCAAGCAGTGGCGCCTTGTGCAGGTCGGTAGAGGTTTGGCATTTTATCCTCTGCCGGATGCAACGTGTTTCCGCCGGATGGACATCGCGTCGTCCTACTGGGTGTTTCCACACCACCTTGCTCTGGTCAGGCTTCCATTCCGCCGCTTTGAGCAGAGTTCCCTGTTGGCACGTATCTGCATCGCCACTCACGCTACCGGTTACGGTGCCATAGGTCCCCACTGCCGGTTTTGGGGCCGGCCCCTGCGCAGCCAGAGGCAGTTACCTGCTGGGCCTCGGCGCTAAACGCAAGGCCAACCAACACTGTCGTGCTCAGAACGAATAGAATGGTTTTCATTTTGTCCTCCCAATTCAAAGGTTACGAGGCCGACATCCGCTGAAGGGTCTTGTCCCTGATCGCGAACGGCAATTGTGGACCCCGCCGGACAAGCAGGGATCTGTCGATACGGAGGATGTTCCGCACATTTCTCAAAGCAGTTTCGTTAACTTCAATGTACGCGACGATGTAGAATTCGCCGTTTTGCTCCCTGGCCATTCCCATCGGGGTTACACGCCATTTGAGTGCCCCGTGATGCGGCATGAAATACGTTTCTTGGACGCCGCCCACAGCAGCGAGCCCTTCGTCGAGCGCATATTCCATAACGGCGCAGCAAAGCTGTGTGAGCGTGCCTCGTAGCCCACCGGTGCGCTTGTCTGGAACCACAAAGGTCCGTGTCCATTCGGCCCAATCCGTGCGCCTGGGAACGCCTCCTATTTCGCACATATCGGAAAAAACCTCCGATACCATGTGCGGCTCGCTTGTTGGGATCAGCCGAGCCGAGGTCACCACGCGGTCATCCTCGATCCCCAGCAAATATGTCGCTGCATCCGTATCGAATTGATCTAGCTCGCGACCATCTGGGCTCGGAGGGCGCCAATGTTTCTGGTGCACAAAAAAATCATGGCGCCGGCGCAAAAACTCGTCGAATTCGTTTTCGTAAAGATGTCTGTTCTGCGCGTTGACGACATGAGCGGCAATCATGCGCAATCCCCCGATCGTTGTCTGGGGATAGTTGCAGCGCGCCTAAAATACGTCACCTGTCCGATCGGACAGTTGACTCAATCGGTACGCGCTAAAGCCCGGTGCCGGGCGATGTCATTGCCTCTCAACCAGGTCACCACAAGCACAAGAATTGGGGTAGGTAGGCTTCTTGGATCCCGTGACGCTAGAGCTGCCACCCAGAATGCAAACAGCTCGATATTTTCATGCAATCACGGCGCAGTGGGTTTCAGGTCAGAACGTCAACGGAAAGGATTTCTATTGCCGAATTGATTGGGGCGGATCTGTCACCTAACAAGACCATCGCGACGATAGCAGCGTTCGGCGGATTGGCAAATCTCCAAGCTGGCAAGGAGAGAAACACTTCCCGCGTTTCACCCACGATCAGTGGTTTATAGAAGGCCGACCCAGATGCATTCGGGGAGACCGCATCCGTTGTAATACGAACATCGGAAACCGGCTTGTCTGTCAGTTGCACCTGGAGCAGCAACTGCTCTTCCGGATCGACCCTAAGTGGCCGGAAGCTGACCTTTATCGTGATTACCCCCGACGTCAGGACTTTTGCCTCAACCCCCTTCAAAGGGAATACAACTGCACGCCGATCGGTTGCGATGTTCGGTCCCAAGAAATCAACGCCATCCACAGTTGACTCGGAGACCTGCTGGCAAGCGGCCAAGTTTGTCGGAGCCCCCACAAGGACGGCTGCAGACGATATCAACGCCATCATTCCAATGGCTCGACCATTGATCCAAGAACTCAAGAGGCATCTTGGCATTTCGACCGCAGCTCCATAGCCCTTTACGCCCCATAATTTGGGCTGAAATCAGGCCGATAGGATCGTAACACCCTTGAAGGGGATACGGGCGTCTGCGGGAACACCCTCAGCAATAGGAACAGCCATCAATTGGACTTTGAAGCCATCCTCGGCCAGACGGCCTTGCGAGGCGACACCCCGCAAGGCGTCGGTCAAGTCGATGTAGACATTTCTTCCGCCGCCGTGATGCGCATGCGCTCCGCCGGGCCCGAAAAAGCTGAACACACCTGCGCAAAGCTTGTCGTCAGTTGGCGTTTCAGGTGAGAGATAGGGACAATTCACGAACACCCCTACGGTCATATCGGTGTTTTGAGGAACTTCAACGCCTTCTATGCGTGCAATGATGCGGCTCGGCTCGATTGCTTTAAGGGACGTTTCGGGTGCGTAGAAGACTCGCACATCTGATAGAACTTTGACCAAATCGTTTACCTTCACATCGACTGCTCTTTCGATGTTTGGCAGCGCGGGACCTGAAGAGGCAGCTGACCCTATGGACATGGGAATGGTCACATTAAGCTTCGAGAGCAACGAGTCTCCACCCACGTCGAACTTCTGTAGATCGAGTTTCGCGGAAATTTGTTCGATCACCGCCGGCTCTATCGTATCATAAATGTAGTCAAACGATCCCAGCGACAGCGCGCCCTTCGACGTGGTATTACTGACTGCCTTGCCATCCGCATCATAAAAGCTGTCGGGATACGTGTTGTTCGGGTCCCCAGAAGTATTTCCGACAGCCTGCCATTCGGCCCAAATGCGATCGATATTGCAATGGTGGAGCCAGAATATGGGGTCAAGAGAAGACATTCCGCTGCCCATGTGGCCCTTTGCACCGTGGAGAGATCCCACAGCCACATGAGTGTTGTTGTGCGGTTGCCCCTCGAGCAGGCCGGTGAATATCTCGAAGTCGGGCTGACTGCGAATACCGTCCAAAGTGGATTTCAGGAACGAATTGGCGAACTGCGGGATCGACGTCATAGTCTGCCCCCTGGCAATCCCGCGTGCACCGACAGTGGTTACTTCACCTGGTCCCCAATTGTCGGATTGCTCGTTTGATTGATCGCTCCAGTGGACCACATTGAGTTGCGAAATGTCGAAGAAGGTATCTGGAACTTTGCTATTGCTCTCCTCCCAATCCCAATACGCCAGCGCAAAATCCGGCTTGCCAATCAGCTTTGCACAAATCTGCTCAAAGAATGAAAGATACCATCGATGCCAGTGCGTAAAATCAGTAACGCCGTGGGTGCAGTGGCGTATGTGGATCAGTGCCTGATTTCGCCAGTTGCGTTGGTCGCTCACGGGTAACTCGTGCATGGCCTGGATGGCTTGCGCATAATCAGAAAAGAAGGGATCGGTAGGCGCCATGGTAGAGGCATTGCGGCGAACGCGAGACGCTGCTGACCAAGCTGGTCGATAGCGGAGAATTGCCGGCGCCGCTACACCAACTGCCGTGGCCGCCAGGAAACTGCGACGAGTGAGCATTTGTGACCCCTTCCCTTGATTGCTGCGGGTGTAATGAATTCATGTCGATTGGTCGTCACTGTTGGACTGCTATGAACGAGGCTACATAGCCCGCAGGCGCACCATTGTGCGGCTTGGCTCTTATGACGCTCCCGACCAGAGCGGGAACCTGTCCCACCCCTTGTGGCCAGGTATGCGCCAAGTATCCGAAGTAATCATATTCCCAATCTTGGGTGGCTGTGCCGGCCCGTCCCATTCCGACGATTTGAACCGTCAGGGGCGCGCCGGATGCAGCTGGTTGGACGCTTCCATGGAGATCCAGGCCACCGCCGCTCCAGTCGATTGTTCCCGTGAGTGTGTTGTCAGCGGCAACGTCAAACGTAAAAGTAGCCTCCGCGAAAAAGAGGCCAAGAGCCGTCTGGTCATTGTCGGTTACGAGATTCTTGTTGTTGTGGAAGCTGCGGTATGTCCATTTTCCTGTAATGTCCTGAGGCGAATTCGGCGCTGCGGCCAGTCCGCCAATTCCGATGCCCACGCTCATCAAAAGCGCCAACACGAAGCGCCAAAATCGAACGCGCTCTGAGGTGGCGCGCCGCGCACAAGAAAGCCAGCGTTTGCGACGCACGCGATAGTCGCCTCGTCGTTGCACGATGTTTTTGGAGAGATGGTCTTCACGACTGTTGACGACGTGAGCGGCAATCATAGCGCGTCCCCCGGCTGGTCTTTACCAATCATTCGCAGCCGGCCTCAAGTCCGTCACCTGTCCGATCGGACAGTTGACTCAAATTAGGGATGAATCATGCGCCTGCGCACCGCCTCAACGATTGCTTGCGTAGTCGTGGCGACACCGAAAGCCTCGCGAGCTCTTGTGGCGTGCCATTTGACAGTTCGCTCTGCCAGACCAAGAATTTGGGATGTTTCGGATGAGGTTTTGCCGGCGGCGGCCCATAATAGCACCTCCTTCTCGCGCTCGGTCAGGAGCCCTTCATCGACCTCGTCAACATTCGATATTGCTTGGATTGTCATACCGGCGTAGACCGCCATGGTGACCAGCTGTACCTCCTCCCGCGGCGAGAGAGAGCAGACCTTCGCTGAAGAGGCAAACGACAGCACTGATTGCCAATGGTGGACACTCAGCATCGGCACGGCAAAACCACTCGAAATGCCAAACTCAGTGGCCTCACCCGCAACATGCCGCGACGCCGTTGACTCGGACCACTTCGCTGGGACGTCGGCCCAAAGAAATGGCTTCAAGGTCTTTGCGGAATAGATGCAAACTCCATCAACTGCCGCGTATTCAGCTTCTACGTACCGCTCAAACCAGCCCTTGGGCCACCCATTGAGCTCAACCATGGGGGCAAGTTTCTGCCCACCAAGCGGAACGCCGCTCAGGATGAGGTGCTCGAATCCGAGATTTCGCACTGTTTGGAGCAAGTCAGTCAGAAGGGGGCCAGGCGCGGTGTGCGTTCTGCAACGCTCAACGAATTCGAACACATCCGAGTCGATCATCGACGCCACCCGCCTGCTCTGCGACGCAGCCAAACTAATTTAGCTGACGCAAACATACTATTAGTGACGGGCGTTTCTCTAGCAACTATTTAATCGTTTAACAGTAGCGACTGTGTTATTTCCAAGTGGTTCGCCAGCTGGTAGCGGGTACCTTTGTCAATCCCGCCGTTTGGCAGCGCGTGCACCGATGTCACGGGCGAGATCGTGACGAGCCTTTTCGAATTCGCATCTGCAATCCCCTCAGGAAGGCGACAACCATTGCAGATCGCCGCGCGCGTGCGCACGCACGCCCCGCCCGTGTGAATCACACAGTCGGCCGGAAACTAGTGGCAGTGATACTCGCCAGTCTTGTGGTTTGTATGGCACCCGTTGGCATCAGTGCCACCGCCGTGTGCAAGGCCGTTGGTTGCAAAAGTCAATGTAAAAGCTCCGAACGCAGCCCAAATCGCTATTTTCATTATGCTTTCCCAAGTAATTTTGACAAAAAACCACTATTGCCGCGCCGGCACAACTGTATGTTTTGGAAATGGAACGCAAGCAGATCAGGGGGTCCGAATTGTTTTCCGTGTCTGTGAGCAAAAACTGGCCAGCATCCGGGGAAGATTGCGTGCAAGCCCGTTCGCCGGCAAATTCGACAACAAAATTCAAAGGGTGCATGATCTGGTTAGGTGCCGGGGGATATCTTCATGCGTTGGCGTTTGTATTTTGCCGTTTTTAGCCAATGCGTTCAGTCGATCGTACGCGATTGCGGACTGATACCGCCACTCAGTCAACTATGTAGCCTTCGCCGCTTGGATAGCGCGAAGCATTTCCGGCTTCAGGTGCGTATAGCGCCGCAACATCTTCCAATCCTTGTGCCCTGTGACCAGCGCTACCTGTTCAATTGTGAACCCAGCTTCGAAAAGGCGGCTCGTTCCTTCGTGCCGCAAATCGTGAAAATGAAGGTCGCGTATGTCCAGGTCAGCGCACCCTCGACGGAATGCGGTGCCGACTGACCTATGATTGAATGGGAAAATTCGATCATCGTCATTGCTTCGCTTGGCCAGCTGATCCTCGACGATGGCCCATGCGTCGTATCCAGTTGCCGCGAATAGGGGTATGCGCTGATTGTTCCCGTTTTTGTTTCGCGGGTCTTTCCGGTCACGGATTAGAAGCATCCGCGTGCGAGTGACCATGTCGGACTACCGCGCCTTACAGATCTCCTCTTGACTCATCGCAGTTGCGACTGCGAAACGTATGATCTGGCTAACCGGTGCGATCTGACGAGGGTTTGCATCGAAGTAAGCGATAAGCCTGTCGAGTTCATCTTGGGTTGGCCGCCTGTCGCGCTGATGACCTTTCCCAACGAGACCAAGCCTCTTTAGGGCAATACGCGCGAGATCAACCGGTTCCACCTTGACTGGCAGACCGTGCACCGCAGCGGCATGAGCCAGAATGAGCTTTACAAAGCCGATGTCGATACCGAGAGTCATCGGTCCGGCACCTTGGGCGGCTCGATCACGACCAAAGCGAATGAGCCGTTCTCGATCGAGGGCCGCGATGCTGCACTTCCCAAGATGCCTTCGCAGCATATCGAGGCTGCAGCCTTGGAGCGGAGAGGGGACTTGCCTACATCGCACATGTCGTCGATATGAAGGTCGATGAGTTGGCAGAAAGTTTTTAGTCGCGCTACACGGGACTTGCTCGGTGCCTCACCACGATCGATTTGGCGCTCGGCATCGGTTGCCCACCGCCGTGCATCGTCCCGACGCAGGAAGGTCTCGCTGACGTATCGACCCTTGCGACGGATTTGGACACGCCAGGAGCCGGACGAGAGTTTCGTATAGGTGGCCAATTTCGTGTGCGCTCCGTGTGCACTGAGGGATCGAAAGGTGGCGAAAAGGGTCGTATTCTGTCGTAAATTCGTGTGCCCTCGGCAGGGTCTAACGATTTGATGTTAAGAAAAAATGCTGAAAAATCAAGATCATAGACTAGCCGTGGCACCCATGATGTCCTGACCAGACCATGGCGTGGCGATCGAGCAGTCGACCGTGAACCCGCCTTGCCGCCTTTGTTGAGCCTGGTTGATCCACATCAGGGTTATCTCTTCATTGGCATGGTTTCATCGACCAATCTTTCAAGGGCAAACGCATGTCTAACGGACAGGTCGCGTGAGACGCTGGGGGAGATGGCCGCAAACCGTGGATCGATTGCGATGCGTTCCAGAGCCCTTCGTATCGCAGATAGCCGAGGCAATGGCGGCACGCTGATGGCCGGCTCTGTCGATACATTCGACATCATTGTCGTCGGAGCCGGGCCGGTCGGACTTTCCTTCGCCGCATCGCTTGCCCAGAGCCGACTCAAGGTGGCAGTGGTTGAACGGCAGTCGCTCGAAAGCCTGGCGAATCCGGCTTTCGACGGTCGCGAGATCGCGCTGACCCACGCTTCGGTTGGAATCCTTCGCGAGCTCGGCGCCTGGGATATCATCCCCGCTTCGGACAAATCACCACTTCAAGGCGCGCGTGTGCTCAACGGATCGAGCCCTTTCGCCCTGTGCTTCGATTCTCCCAGCGGATCTGCGGAACCACTCGGAATTCTGGTCCCAAATTGTCGGATCCGCGACGCCCTGTTCAAGATTGTCCACTTCCAGGATCATGCCCAGCTGCTGTGCGGCCGCTCGGTCGTCAATGCAACAACCAGCCACAAAGAAGCAGTCATAACGCTCTGTGATGGCAGGCAATTGGCCGCTCGGCTGCTCGTTGCAGCGGATTCGCGTTTGTCCGCGACGCGTGACCTGCTCGGCATTGGCGCCGACATCAATCGGCTTGGCAACTCCATGCTGATTTGCCGAGTGAGGCACGAGCGCGCCCATCACCAGATCGCGGTCGAATGGTTCGATCACCATCAGACGATAGCGATGTTGCCGCTCATGGAAGGCGTCTCGTCGCTGCTTCTCACGTTGCGCTCAAGCGAGGCCGACAGACTGCTTGCTCTCGACGACGATTTGTTCCTCATGGAATCGACGAGCCGGTGTCGAGGACGCTTCGGAGAGATGACCTTGGCAAGCACCCGCCATACCTATCCGCTGGTCACGACCTGGGCGCACAAGTTCTGGGCTCCGAGTGCGGCACTGATCGGCGATGCTGCCCTCGGCATGCACCCGGTGACCGCGCATGGCTTCAACATCGGCCTCAGTGGCCAGAAGCAACTCGCCGATAGAATCCTGGCGGCATGTCGCGAGCGCCGCGACATTGCTGATCCCGACATACTCGGCAGATACGAAAGCCGGCTGCGTCTGTCGGCGGCACCGCTTTATCATGCTACGAATGCACTTGTCGCTCTCTACTCAGGCGAGCACCCGGCGGCACGGCTTGCAAGACATGCAGGGCTTCGCTTTGCCCAATATCTTCCCTTTATCCGCCATGGCATTTCGGCCATGCTCAGGCGGTGAATCGCAGGCAGCGCTGCCGCTCTGGAACGCTATCTCGGCCCGGCTTTTTGTCTCGCCGGGCGCGTTGATGCCGTTGGCAGGGCTGCTTCCATGGTGACGTTGCCGATTCTGGGATGATTCGGATCAAGGCACGCGTGCGGGCAAGAGCTTGATGGTCAGACGGCAAGGCCAAGAGCAGACGTGCGCCCCGAAGACATGGTGAGCGCACTGGTTAGCCCCGCTGGATAGTTAACCCGTCCTTCAGTGGGCCTGCGTAAGCTTGTCCTCGCGAACAACGATGGGAGCAAGCCGGTCCGTCCATGGCCCCGAAGAAAGTAGACACGCTGGAGGCCAAAATCCGTCAGGATCAGCTTGCTGACCTGAGGACCGGCCTCTTCGTGTCGATGCCGATAAGCGCTATCCTGTCAGGCCTGATTTTGACGGTGCACGCCCTTTCTGGCAGCGGCTTTGCCGCTGCAATCTGGTTCCTGGCCGTCAATGCGATAAATGCCGCCCGCCTTGCACTCGCGCGTTATCAGCTAAAGGAAACGGGGCGCCATGACGGTTTAGTGGGGGTTTTGCCGCGGCTTCGCTGGTTTGGCATCCTTGCCCTTCTGGCAGGGTTTGCCTGGTCCTTCCTGGCCGTCCTGACTGTTGGATACACGACACCTCAAGCACCGCTGCATCTGGTCATTCTGGCGGGCATTTCAGCTGGTGCGGTTACATACGGCAGTTCGTATGCCGCGGCGGCGACCAACTTCATCACACCTCCGCTCCTCATCACGGTGGGTTGCCTTTTGGCGAAAGGCAATTTTGAAGACTACATTCTGGCTTTTACCGTTCTGCTCTTCATGGGCGGCTTGGTTCGAGCTTCGTTTGTCGGGCAAGCACGGTTCCGCGAAGCGAGCCGCCTGAGGCATGAGGCCGAGCGGCTTGCGGCGGAGATGAAGGCCAGTTCCAGGCAGGACCACCTGACGGCCCTTCTCAACAGGCGTGGCCTCGAACACGCTATCGGACGGTTCGAGACCGCGGATAGCCCCTTCGTGGCAATGCTGATTGATCTGGACGGGTTCAAATCCGTCAACGATACCTACGGTCACAGGACCGGTGATGAACTGCTTGTCAGGATCGCCCGCCGCATAGAGGAGGAAGCACCGGAAGGCTCAACGCTCGCTCGTATCGGCGGCGATGAATTCGTGCTGTTTTTTCCCTCAACGAGGGTTTCGCTTTCTGCCAGTGATCTCGCCTCCAATATCATAGCCAAAATTGCCCGCCCCTATATCGAGGTCGCGTCCGTCCGGGTCGGGGCATCAATAGGAATATACCTGGCGGAAAGCCCGGGCCTGACCGAAATGTTGTTGCGGGCGGATATCGCCCTTTATACGGCCAAGCGTCGTGGCAGGAACGAATTTTGCCTGTTCGATGCCGAACTCGACAGGGAACTGCAACGCCGCCAGTCCGTCGAACGGGACCTTCATTCGGCGATAAAGACGAGAAGCTTGCAACCTTGGTTCCAGCCGATCGTGAAACTCGACACCGAGGCTGTGGTCGGCTTTGAAGCCTTGCTGAGGTGGTCCCATCCGACTCATGGTGCCATCTCTCCACCCGAAATCATCACAGCTGCACGCGAAACCGGAATGCTTCAGCTGCTGACGCAAACCGTATTCGCCGACTGTTGTGCTTTTATCGACGGCCTGGTGAAAGCTGACTGTCGTGATCTCCGTGTGGCGATGAATGTTTCACCGCGCGAACTGGAAGCCGGCGATATCGACGACATGGTTCTGGATGGTCTGGCGGCAAGAGGTCTCCCTGCAACGATGTTCGAGATCGAGATTACCGAAGAATCCCCGGTTGACCCGGACAGAGTGGATGAAAAGCTCGGACGGCTTTCACATGCGGGCATTTCCATCGCGCTCGATGACTTCGGCACCGGCTTTTCTACGTTGGCATCGCTCAAGGACAGTCGGATACGCAAGGTGAAAATAGACCAGGGCTTCATTCGCGGCTTGGCCAAGTCCCGAGAGGACCGACTGCTTGTCAAATCGGTCATCGATCTCGGTAACATGCTCGGGATCGAGGTCATGGCCGAGGGCGTCGAAACAGAGGCGGATCGGCAAACCCTGCACAAGCTTGGCTGCCGAACCGCTCAAGGCTTCCTGTTCTCCAAGGCTGTGCCTCTGAGCCAAGCACTGGAAATGGCAGTCAAACAGCACGCGAACCAGTTGTGACCGCTCCCGCCGCGCCGTCTCTCGCGGCCGTGCGCTCATGAATGGCGGGTATCTGAACTTCCTTGTTTGAAGAGCATGACAGTCCGTGCTGTGCGTCAGCCCGCGAACAGTTCCTTGTAGCCGGTCGTCACCATCCAGTTCGCACGGTCGATATGGCTGCGAAGAGCCTTGCGGGCGCGGACCGGTTCAAGGGCCGGGTCGATGCCGAGAATGAGATCGGCCATCTCCTCTTCGCTGGCATTGTCGGCGCAGGCATCCAGGATCCGCAGGTAGATCGTGAAATGCTCCCTGTCGTAGGCCGTCAGGCTCTCCGACCAGGGGACTTCGTCGCACAGAGTTGAGCTTCGACTTTCATCTGTTCCCATTGATCGATTCATGCCTGTTGCGAGCCTCGGCTGTTGAGCGCTGGATGCAACGCAGCATATCCCAAAATGGGATAATCCGAAACCGGGATTAGTCGCTGATCCGGTCTTTACCCGACCGGTTCGCCTACATGCCCAAATCTCTTCGATCGCCCCGCCACCAGCGGTTTCTGGCCCAGTTGGTTTCCCTGCGCAAGGCCAAAGGCCTGACTCAGGCGCAGGTGGCCGAGAAGCTTGATCGTCCCCAATCCTTCGTGGCCAAGTACGAAGGTGGAGAGCGGCGTCTCGACGTCATCGAGTTTCTCGACTTAACTGCGGCGCTTGACGCTGATCCGTGCGAGATTCTGTCCAGCCTGCGGCCTAACGGGCGCCTGCGCGTCTAACGGCTCGCGCCGGTACCGTGAACCGAGCGTGCTTTTCTTCGGCAAGTTGCCATTCCGCTGCGGGTGGGTCTTTACCAAGCCATGCCGATATAGGATCATAATCCTAGGTGGGGCGATTCCTCAACGGAGATCGCAATGGCTAGGACCAAACTTTCCAAGCAGCTTTCACAGGCTGAAATCGAGCGCTTTCTCGCGGAGGCGGAACGGCTGCACCAGAGCATCGTCCAGCCGCTTCTATCACCTACCAGCAACCATTACCGGGCTCTCCAACGCACCCATGAAGCGCTGTTGAAGACGGTGAAGGATATCACCGGTAAGGATGCGCCGTTCATTCGATGGTTCGGAACAGGACCGGTGAATTAGACCAGACTTATAGACTCCAGTCTGCAAACGTCGCATTCTCTCTTCGGGGAGAAGGGGCGTGGGCAACCATCGCTATCAAGACAATCGGTACAACCGTCGCAGGTACGGCGAGCGCCATCGTTCGAAGGACGTTCCGTTGTGGGCAAAGATCGTTGCTGGTGGAACAATCCTGGCTGGCTTTCTTGCCTTCGAAATCGGCCCTGCCGCTCTCGGCTGCAACATCAAAGCCAATATCAGCTACAACACGGGCGAGCGCATCTATCATGTTCCCGGACAGGAATATTACTGGGAGACGCGCATCAACCTGTTGAAAGGCGAGCGCTGGTTTTGTTCGGAGGAAGCCGCGCGCAAGGCTGGGTGGCGGAAGTCTCGGGTCTGAGCGTCCGTGGTAAATGCTTGCGAAAATGCTGCATCGCACATGTTTTCGGTGCAGCATTCATTTGAAGTATTTATCGCGATCCGTTCGAAAAATCTGTCCAGCCTGCCGTCCTGGCGGGCGCCCGCGCGCCTGACGACGCGCACCAGGTGCTCGTGAACCGAGCCCGCTTTTCTTCGGCAAGCTCAGGCGGTCTCGGCCATTCGGCTTCGCCCCTTGGCGTGGGCAGCCCTTCGGGCTGCGACGGCCGCCGCCCTTGCGGGCGGCGCGGTTTGTCTGTTGGCCTTTCCCGGTGGCGCGGGGTGGGCGGCACTCCCTTCTAGGCCCGCCGCGGCAGCCCGCAACCCTTCGCGTGCCGCTCAGGGTCCTCCTCTTCGTTCCGGTCCTTCGGATGCGGTCCGCCTACCACGGCGGGCCTTTCCGGTCGCGACTCGCCGCCCATCCCGCTTCCGGGGAAAGGCGCGGCGATTGGCGAGCGGAGGATGAGACGATGCATGCAAACAGCAAGCGTTGTGCCAGCACAGAGGCTGGCGCAGGCAAGGGCGGGCGCCCCAGCGCCAGCCTTTATCAGGAGATCACGGACCGCATCATTGCCGAGCTGGAGCGCGGCACCGTGCCATGGGTCAAGCCATGGGGCAGCGCAAAGGCAGGCCTTGGCCTGCCCAGGAATGCATCCTCTGGGCGCACCTATTCCGGCATCAATATCCTCATCCTGTGGGGCGCGGTCATCGAGCGCAGCTATCCCAGCCAGAACTGGCTCACCTTCCGGCAGGCGCTCGTCCTTGGCGGCAACGTCAGGAAGGGCGAGCGCGGCACGACCATCGTGCATGCCGACCGCTTTGTCCCCAAGGACGAGAAGGAGCGCGCACGCCACGAGGGCGATGAACCACAGGCCGTGCCTTTTTTGAAGCGCTTCACCGTCTTCAATGTCGCGCAGTGCGATAATCTTCCGGAAGACCTCTATGCCGCCGCCGAGCCGCTGCCTCAGTGCGAGATCGTGCCGCAGGCCGAGACGCTCATTCGCGCCAGCGGTGCGGATTTCAGGGTCGGCGGCGATCGCGCTTTCTACATGCTGGGCAGCGACCACATTCAGGTGCCGCCGCAGCCGGCGTTCCATCACCAGATCGACTATTACCGGACCTGCTTTCACGAGCTTGGCCACTGGACCGGCCACCCAACGCGGCTTGCTCGCGACCTCTCCGGCTCGTTCAGCTCCAAGGCTTACGCGCGTGAAGAATTGGTCGCCGAAATCACTGCCGCCTTCGTCTGCAGCAACCTCGGTATCGAGCCGACCGTGCGTCATGCCGATTACATCAGCTCATGGCTGAAGGTGCTGCGCGAGGACAACCGCGCGATCTTCCGTGCCGCCAGTCTTGCCTCCAAGGCCGCCGATTTCCTGTTTGGCTTTAAGGACGATGCCAAAAGCGAGGCGCAGGAAGGCATTGCGGCATGACGATGCGCGATCCTCAACTGACCGCGACCGAGCCGACGCCGCAAGGCGAGCAGATGCTCATTCCCGGTGGCCGGCGGATCACCACGCGCGATCGGCTCACCCTCCTGATGGACGCGCCGATGTCTCCGCGCGCGGCGCAAAAGCCGCTCGATATCGGCCTCTTCGATGAAGCCAGCAGAAATCAACTCGACCTGTTCTGACAAGGAGTCTTTCCATGATCCTGATCACCGATCCACTGCGCGCACGACTGCTCGCCAATGGCGCCGCCGACGCCGACATCGACCATTTTCCCGTTGTGAAACTGTTTAATCCCACAGGTGCCGCGACGTGGCTTCTGAGCGAACTCGACGCCGATGGCGACACGCTGTTCGGTCTTTGCGATCTCGGCTTCGGCTTCCCCGAACTCGGCAGCGTCAGTCTGGCCGAGCTTGCATCCGTAAAAGGTCCGCTTGGCCTCGGCATAGAGCGCGACCTGCATTTCCAGGCGCGCTTTCCGCTTTCCGTCTATGCCGAAGCCGCCCGTATTTGCGGCCACATCACCGAGGCCGAGCGACTTCTGCGGCAGGCAGCAGACGCCCTTTCAAAGCCCCATTCCGAGCTTCCGCCCGACACGGCGGAACAGCAGCGCCGATAGGCGCAAAAACCGTCCCGCCCCGCCGGCCTTCGGCCTCTGCGGCGGGACAACCTCAACCAAAGCGAAAGAGAGTAACCATGCAGCTTGCCCACATACCCTTGGATTGGCTCAATATTTCCGCGCTCAACATGCGCCATGGAAAACGCGCGCCCGACATATCCGACATCCTGCCGTCAGTGCGTGCGCGCGGCGTGCTGGTGCCTCTCCTTGTGCGGCCCAATGGCCAGCCGGAAACCTTCGAGATCGTTGCCGGCAGGCGGCGCTATTTCGCCGCGAAATCGCTTGCCGACGAGCGCGGCGAAGGCGATCCCTTGCCCTGCGCCATCATGGAGGACGGTGATGACGCCGATGCGCTGGAAGCTTCGCTGATCGAAAACCTCGCCCGCCTCGATCCTGACGAAGTATCGCAATGGGAGACGTTTTCGCGGCTCGTCAGGCAAGGCCGCACCGTTCCCGACATCGCTGCGACCTTCGGCATCACTGACCTGAAGGTCAAACGCATTCTGGCGCTTGGCGACCTCTTGCCCAAAATCCGCGAAGCCTATCGCCGCGAGGAGATCGACGCCGAGACGGTGCGCCATCTCACCATGGCGTCCAAGGCGCAGCAGAAGGACTGGCTGGCACTCTGTGCCGATCCCGATCAATACGCGCCGCGTGGCTTTCAATTGAAGCAATGGCTGTTCGGCGGCCAGTCGATTTCCACCAAGGTGGCGCTGTTTGCCATCGAGGAGTATCCCGGCCTGATCACCTCGGATCTGTTCGGCGAGGACAGCTATTTCGCCGATGCCGACCTGTTCTGGCAAAAGCAGAACGAAGCGATTGCCACCAGACGCGACACATATCTCAACGACGGCTGGAGCGAGGTGGTGCTGCTGGAACCGGGCCAATATTTCCACCGATGGGACCACGAGAAGACCCCGAAGAAGAAGGGCGGCAAGGTCTTCATCGCGGTCACGTATCGCGGCGAGGTCGAGTGTCACGAGGGCTGGCTGTCACACAAGCAAGCCCGCCGCGCCCGCGAGGGCGGCGAGCAAGACGAAACAGCCGCCAAGCCGCCGCGCCCCGAACTCACCGGCCCGATGCAGAACTATATCGATCTGCATCGCCATGCCGCCGTGCGCGCCGCCATGCTCGACCATCCCGCCGTGGCGCTGCGCCTCGTGGTGGCTCACGCCATCACCGGGTCCGGCTTGTGGCAGGTGCGCCGTGAGCCACAGCGCGCAGTCAACGAGACGGTGACTGCCAGCCTTGCCGGCTGCAAGGCTGAAGCTGCATTCGGCAAAAAGCGGCGCGAAGTGTTGGCCCTGCTCGGATCACCGGATGCGGATGGCGTGGTCGCCGGCGGCAATGGCGACGCCTTTGCTATCGCCGGCGTGTTCGCGCGCCTCTTGGCGCTGTGCGACGACGATGTCATGCGCGTTCTCACCCTTGTCATGGCCGAGACGCTTGCAGCCGGCAGCGCCGTCATCGAGGCGCTCGGCAACCATCTGAACGTCGATATGGGCGCATGGTGGCAACCGGACGATGCCTTCTTCGACCTCTTGCACGACAAGGAAATCGCCAATTCGATGCTGGCCGAGGTCGGCGGCAAGCTGGTCGCGGACGGCAATGTCGCCGAGAAGGTCAAGACGCAAAAGAAGATCATCCGTGACTTCCTGGCGGGCGAGAATGGCCGCCTCAGGGTCGAGACCTGGCTGCCGCGCTGGATGAAATTCCCCGCCGAAAGCTACACCAGTCGCGGCGGTTTCCGCACCGCCGATCAGTGGGCACAAGTGCAGCCGCTGTTCGCGCGCGAATAGTCGATCAGGGCCCGAGCGGCGGTTCTCTCGAGTACCGCTGCTCAGGTCGCGCGCGCCGCTCCGGGCCGCGCCGGCTGCCGATTGGTCGTCTTGTCGAGCCAGTGCCGCGCGCGAGAAATCCCGACGCCAACTCGCCCCCATTTCGGCAGCCCTGCACCGCGCCGGGTTGCTTGCCGAGGCGCTCCGCGCATGGGCCAATTACTGATCCGGTTGCCGACAGAGCCCCCGCAGCCAGCGCCCTGTAATGCCGCCTGCTCGTTTGTGCCGCCGATCGCGCCACCTGTCTCCATGGTGTCTCAGGACCATTCCCCTGCGGCTGGCTTGACGACCTATGGGCGGATCCGGCCCGCCCGAAACCCTCGCCAGCAGCTTTTTTCCCCGCCGCCTGCGGCGGCTTCCTCGCGCCGCTTCGCTTCAAAAAAGCTGTCCGCTCGGGTCCTCCGCTATCGCTGCGGCCGTCCCGGTTCCGCGGTCCGGACGCGCCCATCACGGTCTCGCCATCGCAGGGGAATGGTCCCCGGCGAGCACCAAAAAGGAGACTGAAAATGACCGCGATCGGATACGTCACCAAACAGGAAAACGGCGGCTACAAGGGCCAGCTCAAGACGCTCAGCGTCCGCGCCGACATCGACATCGTGCCCAATCAGGCAAAGAGCGCCGACACCCATCCCGACTTCCGGGTGCTGACGCAAGGGGTCGAAGTAGGGGCCGGCTGGATCCGCACCGGCGAGACCTCCGGCAAGGACTATGTGAGCCTGTCGATTGCCGCCCCGGAGTTCGGCCCGCGCAAGCTCTACGCCAATCTCGGCCGCGCCGCCGGCCAGGATGATGACGACACATACGCCATCATCTGGAACCCGGTCGACTGAACCGCCTGCCTCGAGCCTCGCGCCGCAACCGGCGCGGGGCTCTTCTCAAGAAGGGGCGGCGAAAACTCGCCCCCCACTCTTCGCCCGTCCCCAAAACGATCTCGCTCGCCGATCCTCGCCTTCGCTTGTCCGTAACGAAACGAGGACCATCATGGACGACGAAAACGAACGCGCGGCCCGCGCGAAGAAGGGCAGTCCGTTTCTCAACACCGCGCAGGCCGCCTTCTATATCGGGCTGTCCCAGCGCACGCTGGAGAAGATGCGGCTCAAAGGCGGTGGCCCGCAATTCCGCAAACACGGCCGCTATGTCCGCTATCACATCGACGAGCTCGACGACTGGTCGAAGGGACGCGCGCAGGAGACCCGGTCCCAGGATGGCGAGCACGATTCCGGATCGGCCGGTGAGGGAGGCCGCTCATGAGCCGGCGTCCCACCATCCGTCTGATCGGCAGCCATCTGCGGCGCATTCGGGCGCGCAAGACGATCGCCGTGGCCACAATAGGCCTCGGCCTGATCGGCTTCGCCGCTTTCGACAACCCATCGCCCTGGCTGGTCTGGAACGCCTCGGCCAGTGCGCCGGTCGGCCTCTATCGCCTCGCGTCCGGATCACCGGCTCGTGGCGATCTCGTGCTCGTCCGCCCGCCAAAACCGGTCGCCGATCTCGCCGCCGAACGCTTCTATCTGCCCAGCAATGTGCCGCTGGTCAAGCGCCTTGCCGCGCTGCCTGGCGAGCATGTCTGCGCCTTCGGCGACGCCATCATCATCGGCGGCGAGATTGTCGCGCGCCGGCTGGCAACCGACACGCAGCACCGTCCGCTGCCTTGGTGGAATGCCTGCCGCAAGCTCGCCGCCGACGAGTTTTTCCTGCTCGGCAACGATAGAAACCGCTCCTTCGACAGCCGTTATTTCGGGCCGGTGCCGGCCGAAAATATTGCCGGGAGGCTCGTGCCGCTATGGACCGAGTAACCCTCCTGATGCTGGGCATGGTCGCGATAGCGCCATGCGCCTGTTCCGCCGCGACCGACGCTCAGCCGGCCGCCATCTCCCGTGGTCCGCAGCTGGCAAGATGGCAGCACTACGTAGCTGAGGCAAGCCGGCGTTTCAGCATTCCACAGCCCTGGATTTATGCCGTCATGGATGCCGAAAGCCGGGGGCAGACAAAGCTGAATGGACGGCCGATCGCCTCCCACGCCGGCGCCGTCGGCCTCATGGAGGTGATGCCCGGCACCTACGAGGAGATGCGCGCAGAGCTTGGCCTGGGGGCCGATCCGCACGACCCTCGCGACAACATTCTGGCAGGCACTGCCTATCTGCGCGCCATGTATGACCGCTTCGGCTTCCCCGGCCTGTTTGCCGCCTATAACGCTGGGCCGGACCGTTACGAACAGCATTTGCAGCGTGGGCGACCGCTGCCCAGCGAGACGGTTTCGTATCTGGAAGAGCTCAAGGCGGCGGGGATCTCGGCCGCCGACATGGACGCGTTCACCGGCAAATCCCGTTCCGGAAAAGCGCCGGAAATCCCGTCCGGGCAGTCGCTGTTCTTCCTGCGAAACGGTGTTTCCGCGACCAATCCGAATGGCCAAATCGTGGTGCCGCTCGGATCGGAGCGAGCAAGGTCAGGCCGGCCGGATCGCAGGTGAGGGCACGGGTGCCGTGGGTCGGGTGGGGCAGGGAGGCAGGTCCGGGAAGGCAAGATAAAGGCATCGCCTCCCGGAGGCGGCGAAGTCTTTGTCTGCACATCGTTTTTCACGGAGGCTGCCTTCAGCGTCAGGAGAGCTGCTGCCGACAAACATCTGATTTTGCTTATGATTACTAGGAGGCTCAATGCAGGATGAAGAGTTCAAGCCGAGCCTGGGCAAAATCGGATCGCGCGGCTCGAAGGCAGGCAAGCGTTTCGCCGGCCAGATCCGCGCCGCGATCAACCGAGCCGGCGGCGGCAGCGGTCGCCCTGGCCGCTTCATCGGAAGCCGGGCGGGGCGCGGCGGGGCTGCTGCCGCCGTTCTCAGAGCGCGCGATCCCCACGCGGCGTTTCGGCAGCGGCGCGCCGTCGTCAAGGCGCGTATCGTCAAGCTGGCCGGCAAGGGTGTTGACGGGGCACGTGCACACCTTCGCTACCTCCAGCGCGACGGCGTCACCCGCGAAGGCGAGCCTGGCGAGCTCTATAGCGCCGACAGCGACCGCGTTGATGGCAAGGCCTTCATCGATCGTGCCGATGGCGACCGGCATCAGTTCCGCTTCATCGTCGCCCCTGAAGACGGCATCGAGTATGATGACTTGAAGCCGCTCACGCGGCGCCTCATGGCGCAGATGGAAGAAGACCTCGGCACTAGGCTCGACTGGGTGGCCGTCGATCATTTCAACACTGGTCATCCGCATACCCATATTATCGTCCGCGGCAAGGACGACCGCGACGAAAACCTCGTCATCGCGCGGGACTACATCTCGTCTGGAATCCGTGAACGGGCGGCGGAGCTGGTCAGCCTCGACCTTGGCCCGAGAACGGACCGCGAGATCGAGCAACGCCTGCGCCAGGAAATGGAGCGGGAACGCTTCACCAACATCGATCGGCAGCTGCTCCGCATGCGCGACCATGAGGGGCATGTCTCACCGGCCAGCCGAGACACGTTTCGCCAGACGCTGCACCAGGGCCGCCTGCGCAAGCTCGAGCGGATGGGTCTGGCTGAGGAAGTCGGCTCGGGCCGCTGGCGCCTTGATGGCGAGCTTGAAGCGACGCTGCGCCGCATCGGCGAGCGGGGCGACATCATCAAGACCATGCACCGCGAACTGACCGGCAAGGGGCTCGCCCGCAGTGCCGCCGACTATGTTGTCCATGATCGATCTGCAGAGCAGATGCAGCCTGTCGTCGGCCGCATCATTGCGCGCGGCCTGGCCGACGAAATCACTGACCGCCATTACCTCGTCGTCGACGGCGTGGACGGCAAAAGCCACTATGTTGATATCGGCAAAGGCGAGGCCACCCAACCGACGCCAGAGGGCTGCATAGTGCGGGTCACGCCGAGGGACACCGGGCCAAGGCAAGTCGACCGCACAATTGCCGAGATCGCCACGGCCCATGACGGGCGCTACAGCATCGATATCCATCTCAAGCATGACCCGTCGGCCACCGAACGCTTTGCCGAAACGCACGCGCGGCGACTGGAGGCGATCCGCCGGGCGACCGGTCGTGTCGAGCGCGAGCCGGACGGCACCTGGATCGTCGCACCGGATCATCTCGACCGTGTGTCTGACTACGAGCGTCAGCGGGCCGGGGCCGAGCCTGTCACGGTTGACAAGCTCTCATCGACGCCGCTGGAACAACAAGTCAGCTTCGACGGCGCCACCTGGCTCGATCGAGAGCTGGTTTCCGACATACCGGAGGCCTTGCACAGCTCTGGTTTCGGCCGCGATGTCCGAGAGGCGCAAGGCCGCCGACGGCAGTGGCTGATTGCGCAAGGTCTTGCTCGGGAAGAGCAGGACCGGATCGTCTATCGCGCCAACATGCTTTCGATGCTGCGCCAACGCGAGTTGAACCGCGTGGCCGGCCAGTTGTCGAACGAACTCGGTCTGCCCTATTCTGAAGCCCAGAGTGGAGATCGAATAGAAGGCACGCTCCGCCGCTCCGTCGAGCTCGCCGGCGGAAAATACGCTGTCATCGAGAAATCGCGCGAGTTCACGCTGGTGCCATGGCGGCCGGTGCTTGAGCATCATATCGGCAAGGAGGTTTCCGGCGTCGTGCGTGCAGAGGGGATTTCATGGACCATCGGCCGGCAGAGAAGCGGACCAAGCATTTCGTGACATGGCTACACAACTTCTTTTGCCCGCGTTGAAACAGGTACTCAGTCCGGACGGAGTTCGCCTGCTAATTGCCCGCGGCATTGATCTCGCGAGGGATAAATGGCTGGTCGTGCAAGACTTATCGTTCGCTCTACAAAATGCGCCGCGATGATTCATCGTGTTCCATGATTCTGAGCCAAAACCCTCCTGCGCCACCACGGCACTCTTCCCGGTGCCTGATGGTCAAGCGCGGCAGGGGTAACTGCATTGTCCCGGCCGACAGGTTTCCGTTGCGGGTCATCCGCTGAAGATCGCACGCCGCGAACTATGTATTCTAGAGCATCTGCTTATCCGTGCAGGCCGCATCGTGCCTCGTGCGCAGTTGGAAGATCACCTCTATTCGTTCAACGACGAGGTAACTGCCAACGCGCTTGAAGTCGGAATCTATCGCTTACGTGGACACCTGAGTAGGTCAGGTGCAACGCCACGGATCAAGACCGTGCGCGGCATTGGTTACATTCTTGAATCGACTGAGGCGGCATCCGCATAGTTGGTCGAAATTGAAAGAACAGACTGCCTTGAAAATCGTTCCAACTCGCCATCGTGGCGCCAAACAGCAGCCGATCCTCATCGGCGGTCCGAGACCTACGGTTTCCCCTTACTTGGGCCATCTGCTCTGCGCGCTCGTTCTATTATCTCCACTTTCTGCCGCGGCCCAAAACAACGGGGATGAAGGGGCGCCGCGTGCCGCTTCCAATAGCATCAACGCGACGCTGAACCTTTCCTCTTCGCTCGGCAAGACAGTTCATTTGTCCGCGCCAGCCGCGACCATCTTTGTTGCCGACCCGACGATCGCAGATTATCAGGCACCCTCGAACAAAACCATCTTCGTCTTTGGGAAGAAATCCGGGCAGACCAGTCTGTTCGCCCTAAACGACAACGGGGAGGCTCTCGCCCAGTTGCGTATTGTCGTCACACAACCGATCGGGGACCTGCGCGCCATGTTGAGGGACCAGGTCGGCGACTATCCGATCCACGTCAGTTACACGCCGCGCGGCGCAATCCTTAGCGGTACAGCGCCCGATGCCGAGGTCGTCGACATCGCGAAAAGAGTCACTGAGCAATTTCTCGGTGACGGTGCGCAGGTCGTCAATAACATCAAGGTCGCTGGGTCCTTGCAGGTTAATCTGAATGTGCGCGTTGCGGAGGTATCCCGTAGCGCCATGAAGGAACTCGGTATTAACCTGTCTGCCTTCGGTCAAATCGGCAATTTCAAAGTGGGTTTGTTAAGCGGCAGCAGAGGTGCCCGCTGGTGCGGCCAATGGTGGCGGTACAGCAGAAGTTGGATTCAACAATGATAATATCAGCGTCGGCGCGGTTCTCGACGCGCTCGCCAAGGAGCACATCGCTTCCGTTTTGGCTGAGCCGAATCTCACTGCCATGTCCGGTGAAACCGCCAGCTTCCTCGCCGGCGGCGAATTCCCCATTCCTGTCCCACAGGAAAATGGGCGGGTCTCGATTGAATTCCGTCACTTCGGCGTCGCCCTGGAGTTCGTACCCACCGTTCTCAACAACAACCAAATCAATATTCGCGTAAAGCCGGAAGTCAGTGAACTCACGTCGCAAGGTGCCGTTCAAATCAACGGTATCTCCGTGCCGGCAATTTCCACGCGCCGTGCCGACACAGTCGTCGAACTCGCCAGCGGGCAGAGCTTTGCAATCGGTGGGCTCATCAGGCGTAACGTCAGCAACAATATCAGTGCTTTTCCTGGGCTCGGCGAGGTGCCGATCCTTGGCGCCCTGTTCCGTTCGTCCTCATTTCAAAAGGAGGAGTCGGAATTGGTTATTCTGGTTACGCCTTACATCGTAAGACCAGGATCGACCCCCAACCAGATGAGCGCCCCCACGGCCCGGATGGGGCAGCCTTTGGACGGGGGGGCCACCCCGACGAATTCGTTGGGAAGTCCGCCGCGATACCACGCCAATCCCCGCACCGGCGCGCCAGCCGCCAAGGGCGGTCTCGGCTTTATCATTGAATAGGGGGGCCGAATGACGTTGCGGATCATAGGTCTCCTGATCGCTCTGACGGCAAGTGTAAGTGGCTGCACAAGCACCGCACCGAGTGTCGAGCCATTGACACCGATCCTTGTCCGGCAGGAGACCACCGTCCTAACGTTAGAGAGCCTTCGCGCTTCCGAACGGCAACGTTTGCGTGTGTTCCTTGAGAGAGCCAGTCGCGGTCGGCGGGATGCGCTCCATCTCCTTATCAGCGGGTCGCCCCGTCTCAGCGCAGAGACGGTCCATCAGGCTAAGGAGATGGGCATCGACGCTTACAAGATCCACTTATTCGACCAACAGGACGGCCGCGCAGCGCGAATAGAGGCGATTGTCTTCCATGCCCATCCTCCTGTCTGTCCGTCGCTTTCCAGTCCTTTACTCAACGAAAAGTCCTTCGACCAAACGCTTGGCTGTTCGACACGCCATAACTTGGCGGTGATGGTCAACGATCCGCACGATTTGCTCGACAATAGGGCTGTCAAGCCAAGCAATGGTGATCGTGCGGCCATACCAGCTGCCACATACAGGACATTCGCGACGGGCAAAGATGGCTGATGTCAGGTCCTTTCGTTTTCGTGGATCACGGCACCTACTCCAGCACGCAACATTGCGGATCCATCGGATTTGGCGCACGATCGTCGCCTTGTCGAGGTCATTCACCTTCGGCGACCCAGATGGGTAACAGGCTGCCCTCACCACACTACGGCGCTTTTGAGTGGGCGCTGCGCTCGCGACTTTCTTGGTGGGGCAGCGGTCACTCTCACGCTGACGGTGTGAACGGAGTTGGCCGGGGATGTCCCGGTCATTGTTGAAAATCTGAAGGGAGCGGCGTTTGCCCGCTTCGAGCCTGTAGGCTCGGGGTTCGATTCCACTGAGGAGGGCAACACCATGAACATAAATAACACATTTAAGCACTTGGGCGGGACCGATCAGCCGGGCGGCACGACTTCGATGTTCAGTCGGTCGAGCGGGCTTGTCGTGCGCCGGATGAGGCCGTTCGAGACCTTGGTATAGCGCGCCGTCGAGGACAAATTGTTGTGGCCGAGCAGCACCTGAATAATGCGAATGTCGGTGCCGTTCTCCAGCAAATGCGTTGCGAAGCTGTGCCTGAGCGTGTGGACCGTCACACGCTTATCTATGCCGGCGGCCGCACGCGCCGAGCGGCAGGCCGAGTACAGCACCTGCACGTCAATGGGGCGAATTGCATCCCGGCCCGGAAACAGCCAGCCCTGCGGCTTCGCCAGCCGCCAGTAGACCCGCAGGATGCGCAGAAGCTGCGCCGACAGCATCACCGTGCGGTCCTTGCTGCCCTTGCCGTGCTCGACCCGGATCACGCCGCGTCCGCTGTCGATGTCGCCGACCTTCAGTCCGACAGTCTCCGAAGCGCGAAGGCCCGCGGCATAGGCCGTCGTCAGGGCGGTGCGCGTCTTCAGGCTCGGCGAGAAAGCGGACAACGTCGTAGCGCTGAGAACCACCGGCAGCGTGCGTGGCGCGCGGGCATAGGCGATCCGTTCAGGGATCTCGGCATGACGCAACGTCACGCCGTAAAAGAACCGCAGCGCGCACACCGTCTGGTTCAGCGCTGGCCACGAGATTCCGGTAGAGACCAGATGCACCTGGAAGGCGCGAACGTCCTCCAGGCCGAGCCGGTCCAGCGAGCGGTCGAATATCGCGAAAACTTGGCCACCGCGTGCACGTAGGATCGCTGGGTGGCCGGCGACAGATTGCGGATCGTCATGTCCTCGATCATGCGTCGGCGAAGAGGGCTCAACTCGGCCATCTCAAACTCCTGTTCTCAAGATTGCGCTTCAACAGCCGCAATCCTTCAAAACAGAAGCGTCATCCGCAAACCCACGCACCAAATGACGCGTCAGCGGCTTCGTTCAATCCCTTTATGGGTCCGGATCCTAGCAGGTTGTGACCATTGCTGTGGCAATGCAGCAGTCCTGGATGGCTGCATCAAATAAGTTCCAAGATGCCCCGGGCGCGCTTCCACCGGACCACCTGGACGCTGCAGTTAAATGCACAAATCCACGCGCGTGCTGAAGCATCGTGAAAAATTCATGGATTATGACCCGATCCAATTTCGGTCGATCAATCAGCGCCCTTCGCCGGGGCTGTCGGTCCGCATCGCGCCTGACAGCGGCGCTATGCTGGCGCTCGCATGGCCGCCCTGTTGAACCGCTTTCTCCAGCACCGAACTGAATTGGTCCCGCTGGCGGACATTTCGATGCTTCCGCCTTGTAGGCCTTCTTTGTTGCGGCCGCCTCTGCGGCACGGCTGCGCCGACGTGAACGTGCTTGGCGGCACGTTTTGTCAGGGAGGGGAAAGAGGCGCGCGGCCCTCTCCCAGCAAGCCGCCGCTGGCGGATTCCTCCGTCTGCCCGCTGCGCTCCCTGCAGACCGGGGAGACCCTTCCGCCCCCCTTGCTCCCGCTGCTCGCCGCGATGCAGGGGGACAGGCGACCTGAACCCGTGCCCAAGCCGATCTGATGGCCGCAGAGGCGGTGGGGCTGGACATGGGCCCGTGGTGGACATACGTGCCACACAAATCCTCATGCTCGCCTAACCGGCTGCAACGTATGGCAATCCGGCAGACCCGACGAAAGAAGGAGTAGGTCTCGGCCATTCCCGTGTCCGAACCCAGAAAAGTTACTGGTTTCCTTACGGGCGCGATACAAAGGGCACAGGCTGGACTTGGCTGCCGGGGGCGGGGCTTGTCGACCGCTCAATCGAAAGTGAGAGACGAGGAGGAGAATCACCGACCTGCAGAGCGGCAAGGCGCTCGCCTACTTCCCTGTCAGTCACCGTTAGCCGATGGTTTAGACGAAGATAGTCCGTCCATGTCGGCGTGCGGAATGTCTCGGTCCAAAGAGTCGAGTTCTGAAGATCGCGCTGGAGGGTCCAGTCCCGCGCACCGGCACGGCTCTGAACGCGCCGCCTTTCGCGCATGCAGCTCAGAAATTCCTCGATATTCTCCTCGGGTATCGAGTACTCCACCTTGATCACGATCGGGCCGCTCCTGGGTTTCAAATCGAGGGCCAGTTCTGGTGGCCTGAAGTCGAAGGCCCCTTGATCCGATTCCTCCCATAGGCGGACCGGCAATAGCTTTCCCACAGCTGCAACCAGCAACAGCGCCGCTGCAGCACCTTCCAAAGCCCACGTCAGGGAATAGTTCTGCGCGACAGCACCCCAGATCCAGCTGCCCGCTGCCATGCCGCCGTAGGTCAGGGCGTAATAGATCGACAGGGTGCGACCAACGACCCACCTTGGGCTTGCCAACTGCACACACACGTCGGTTCCGGTCCAGGTGACAACCCAACCTGCGCCAGCGATTGCAAGCGCGATCGCTGCTACAGCCACCGATGATGTGAGAGCCAGTAAAAGGCAACACGTTGCGCAAGCAACGGACGCGAACGTGATCAATCGATTTTGGGACGTGATGCGTCGCAAGTAGCTATTGCCAATGCCCGCGATGAAGGCGCCTGTGCCGAAGCCGGCCAACAGGACGCCGTAAACAATTGGCCCCCCCGCCAGTTGGTCGCGAACCAGGAGGGGGAGCAGAGCAAGGATCGAGATGCTTGACAGCCCGAACAGGGTTGCACGCACGATCGCCACTCTGATCTCCGAGGAGATTGCCGTGAAGCGCATGCCATCATGAATGGCCGTCGTCATCCGCTCGCGCGGAAGAGGCGAAGAGCGAACTTGCCACTTGGAGCGCAGTACAGCGCTCAACGGGACCAGGTCGGTCAGCGCAGCGAAGGCGAAAGCCGTAAGGGGGCCCAGCAAAGCCAAAATTACACCGCCAAGCGCCGGTCCTATGCTTCGAACCACGTTGTAGCCCACCGACATCAGCGTCACTGCAGCGGGTATGTCGCGCTTTTCCAGGATGTCGCCGACCGAGGCGTGCCAGGCTGGATCATTCAAGGCAAAGCCGCATCCCGCCAAGAAACTCAGTCCCAAGATCAGCCATGGACTGACAAAGCCCAGTCCAACAGAGAGAGCCAGCGCCGTGGATGCCAGTGCGATCAGGCAATGTCCGGCAAGCATCACGCCGCGGCGGCTGAAGCTGTCTGCAATCGCTCCAGCAAGGATCGACAAGAAGAAGGCGGGCAGTGTCGATGCAGCCTGCACGAGCGCAACCATCAGATCGGAGGCTGAAATCGTTGCCATAAGCCAGCTTATAGCCACGCTCTGCACCAGCCAGCCAAGGCTGGATATCTGCGTGGCTGTCCAGATCGAACGAAAGACCGGATTCTGAAGAGGGATCAGTGTGTTTGCCGCAAAGGGCGGGGAATCTTGACGCTGCATGACTTCTCACCTCCACCACGTAGTTCTTTCGCTCACTCACTTGCTGACAGCGGTGCGCTTACGCACAGCTGCGTCACAACCAAGTTCCGATATCGCGCTCGCAACAAAGTAGATGTCGCATCCACGGTGCTGATGCGCGATGAGTGTGCCAGTTGGGCGTCAGCTGGTCTGGGTCGCGCAGCCCGATGGGGTGCGGTCTGCCCTGCGACTCTTGGCCTTGGACGGTGCTACCGCCCCGATGGCCGGGTTGTCAAACTGCCACGGTGCTAGCAGCGCCCATCCCATCCTGACAGGCATGAGCGTACGACGCAGCGCATCGCTGGTATCGGAGGCGGGTGCAAGATCAAGGGTGGCATCGTCTTGACAAGTACGAGCTGGTGGACGCCTTCGCCCGACCTATCACATCGGCGATTTATGGGGCCGCCGTTCAACTCGTTGGTCTATGCACAAAAAACATAATACGCTTCAAAAGACGTTTCGTGTCGGCGCAGGCGCCGAGGAGGGCGCGGAAGCCTTCACCATCGTCATCCCGCCACCGAACGTCACTGGCTCGCTGCACATGGGCCATGCGCTCAACAACACGCTGCAGGACATTCTGGTGCGCTTCGAGCGCATGCGCGGCAAGAACGTGCTGTGGCAGCCCGGCATGGATCACGCCGGCATCGCCACGCAGATGGTGGTCGAGCGCCAGCTTATGGAGAAGCAGATCCACCGCCGTGACCTGACGCGCGACGAGTTCATTGAGAAAGTCTGGGAGTGGAAAGCCGAATCCGGCGGCGCGATCTTCAACCAGTTGAAGCGGCTGGGGCCTCGGCCGACTGGAGCCGAGAACGTTTCACCATGGACGAGGGCCTGTCCAGGGCGGTGCTCGAAGTGTTCGTCACGCTCTACAAGGAAAGGCCTGATCTACAAGGACAAGCGCTTGTCAACTGGGACCCGAAGCTCTTGACCGCGAGTCCGACCTTGAGGTCGAACAGCAGGAGGTCAACGGCAATCTCTGGCATTTCCGCTACCCCGTCGAGGGCGAGGTTTTGGATCCGGAAAATCCTGAAACCTTCATCACCGTGGCGACGACCCGCCCGGAGACGATGCTGGGCGATATGGCGGTCGGCGGTGCATCCCGACGACGAGCGTTTCCGGCATCTTGTCGGCAAGAACCTCATCCTCTGCCGATCGTCGGCCGCAGGATCGCGGTGGTGGCGGACGAGTATTCTGATCCGGAGAAAGGCAGCCGCGCGGTCAAGATCACGCCGGCGCACGACTTCAACGAATTTGAGGTCGGCAGGCGCCATAAGTTGCCGGCGATCAATATTCTCACCATAGAGGGGCGGTCACCCTCACGGACAATGACGACTGTCTCGCCGGGCTGGAGGTGGCGCCGTAGCGCCATGCGGTCCGGGACGAGCTCGACGGTCTGACGCTTACATCTCGCCGAACTGGTCCAAGCAAGCATGAATTCCATAACCAGGCGCCGACGTGGAACTATCTCGTCGTCCACGCCCACGGACGCATCACTGTCCGGGATGATGAGCGCTATGTGCGCCGTAACGTGGCGAAGCTCACTCACATGCATGAAGCCTCGCAGCCTGCCCCGTGGAAGATGGGCGACGCGCCGAAGGACTTCATTGACACGATGGTGAAGGCGATCGTCGCCCTGGAAATCGAGATCACCAGCCTGGTTGGTAAATCAAAACTCAGCCAGAACAAAGAGGTGCGCGACATTCAGAACGCTGGTGAAATGCTGAATGCCCGAGGCGTCAATGGGATGGGAGAAGCGATGCTCGCGGTTGCGGCGGCCAAATCCCAATAGCAACTATCTTGTCCCGACAAGCCGCTGGTGCTGGATTTCCAACGGGTGACCTTGAGAGACAAATGCTTCGGCTCGCCGGAAACGCGACCAGCATCTGACCACCCGCTATGCGGCAGATGGACAAGAACTCAGGCCGCCATCGCCAGCCACATCCGCAATGCCGCCGGATCGATGGAAGCTGCTTACCCCGCCAGTCTCTCCGGTCATGCCGCCTGCGTCGTTAATACCTTGAACAGCAGCCTGGCGGTTAAACCGCCTTGCGTGTTCGGTATGGCGGCACAGCGGTTTGGAGATCGGCGAACGCCACGCCCCACGGTAGCGATGCCTCGCATGACCAAGCAGCGGCATGTGCGGCAGGCTTGCACCCGCTTCAGATGCGAGACGGGTCAAGACAATCATCCTGCACAACGCCACGCGGCGGTGAGCCGGTTTCGAAAAGGGCCGGCCCCGGCCGTTCATACAAGTGGAGTTGGGGGCGCGGGGCCGGATCAAGTCTATCGCGTTGGACCCGCCGGGACCGCGCGTACATCATCCCGGCAACGCCAGGCGCTCGCCTCGCGTCATGCGGGCTTCGGCTTGGCGCGCCGAATGTCTGGACCGGCATCGCGGAGCAATGGCGCACCAGTCTACGACATGGTGCGTAGTCGCCATGCCGCCCCTGGCCAGATCGTAGATGACCTCGGCTTGTTCGCCATGGCGAGCCGAAGCACGTTGACGGCCGTGCCGGGTGATGCGCCGTCCCAGACTATCATCCCAAAATCGGCGCGCGCCATCTCCCGGTCTTTGGCGGCGTAGATCCAGTATCCTCTAGCACCTTCAGGAGACGGGACCCGGTAGGCAGCCCAGTCGCCCAGACCATTGCGGGGTTCCTTGGCCGCATGGAAGACCCCGACATGTTTGTAGCCGTAGCCCGCGAGCAGGCCCTGCGCCTCGGCATCGGCTCCAGACGCGTCGCCAATCAGCACGCCGTGCACGGCAACAACGATTGGGCGGATCCGAGCGATGGCAGGTTCCGTCAGCTCAAATATCTCGCGTGAACCCCCTATGAATATCATCGACATCATGACTTTCCCTTCTCTCCAGGGCTCCCTCGCTCTGACCGCCGTCTCCCTCTGGCCCTGCGTGAGGGGTCACCCGAACGCCGAGACGGCGAAGCCGGCTCGGGGAGCGGCGGGACGCCGCAACTAGAGCCCGTCGGCGGCAGGCCGGCGCGCAGACCTGCCGCTTCCGGAGGCGCTACGCGCGCGGAGCTAGTGGCCTTTGTCGGCCAGCCAGAGGCTCACGTCCTGGATCGAGCGCATGAGCACCGACGGATTGTCCCGCGCGGGAATGAAGCCCCAGCTCTGCCAGTAGCGCTCTGCCTCGGCGTCGATCGCCCGCACCACCACCGCGCGGCCGCCGACGATGTCGGCGCCGGCGACGCAGCGATACAGCGCGTCCTTGACCAAGCCGCTACCGACGCCTTGTCCGGCATAGCGGTGGTCGACGGCGAGTTGTCCGATCAGCAGGCAGGGGATCGGATCGGGCGGGCGTCCGGTGCGGATGGCGCGCGGTGCGCTATTTGGCTGGATCACGCCCGGCGCGAGGCCGTAATACCCGACGACTGTTCCCTCGTCGTGAACGACCAGGACGCGGGTAAACCCGCGGGCCTGGTTCGTTCGCGCGAAGCCGGCCAGCCAAGCATTGAGCGCCGGCTTGCCGCAATCGAAGCTGTCGAGGCGGTGTGCGTGGTCGAGGAGTTCGATGCCTGAAAGCGCCACCTAGCGGTCCCAGGGCGGGGACCGACGCAGCCGCTCGGCCGCCTTCGCCGGGGGCGCAGCGGCCGGGGCTGAGATCGCCTGCATGAAGGCGTCATAGGCTTCCGGGGACACGCGGATGACGGTTTCGTTGAGGATGGCCGCCTGCGCCTCGTGCAGCGCGGCGCGCCGCATGAACTCCGTGCGCGACAGGCCGAGCAGCTCCGCGCCGCGGTCGATGATGGTGAGATCATCGTCGCGAAACCGCATCGAGACGGGTGCTTCCTTCCTGGTGGGTGTGGTGGCCATGGCGCGCTCCTGTGCTGCGGACGTATATACGTTAGTGTAACGCGGAACGCAATACTACGTTCCCTGGCGACGTCTCGTGGCGGATGGTCTCAGGATTTCTCGCCGCATCGGTTCTTCTCGGCTTCTCGCCCCAGTCGCCATTGCCGCAACCCAGAGCAAGGTGGCTTTGGTCAGCTCCGGCGGATCAATTACGGCTTAGAAAGCGCATTTGTTTTTGGCGGCCGGATGAGCGGGTCCAGAAGCGAAGTCGCTGCCATGACTGTCGCCGGACGAGCCCGGCTATCCCGAAGCTGATGAACATCTGACGCGATGGCGACTTTCGGGCCGTCACGCCACAAAGGAGGAACGGCTATGAAGGCTGGGCGGCGGCACTTTCATTCTCAGGCGCCGCTCTATGCCACCTGTCGGCCAATGTGACATCGCCACTGCGGTCCTTCGAACAAGTCGATTCGATTCTGAATTTCGGCCTTTAGGTGATTGTAGCGATTGAATCAGCGACAAGGGCTGGGCAATCGCGGTTGTGGTGACCGCGAGCCACTAAGCTTGTGCCGTACCCTTACAATGATTCATCAAGGCGTTTACCTCGGCAATCACGAGATCCGGCGTGATGTCGAACTTGCATCGGACTTTGACCGGACAATGCCGCACTTGGTCCAGACCACATCCGCGACATTCAATAACACTCATAAGCATGCTGACCAAGGGACCTCGAAACCCCCAAATCTCCGGTAGATGTGACGCCGTGAAAATGCCGATAGTAGGGCGGCCAAGCTGGGCAGCGACATGGCCGGTGCCTGAATTGTTCGAAACGACGAGGGCGGCCGAATTCACGAGACAATTGAATTCCAATTCTGACAAGTCGACAGCCGTCCGAATGTTCGCGGCCCCACGTTCCCTAGCTATCTTCGCAACCTCCTCAAGCGCTTCCAGGCATTCGCCACGGCCAACGAGGACCACCTCACCACGGGTCGAAAGAGCAGCGACAACTTTGCCAAAACTTTCAATCGGCCAATCTCGCAGGCTGGAATTGGAGAACGGAGCCACGACAATCGGGGCATTGCCTGTAGTCGAATTCTGTGGGTGACCCGCTCCGCTTTCGAAATAGGCAGCTGCCTTTGCGACCAGAAAGAGGAGGATTTCTGACACATGCTGGAGACGCACCTGCTTACGGTCAATGAACCAATCAAGCCATCTACGGGGGATTTTGTTAGCAAGCCCTATTTTTTGGACCAGCTTGTAGAAAATGGTTCTGCGCAGTTTCAGATTGAATGGCGCTATCGCAATATCGATCTGATGCATGCTGTACGGATCAACTATCGCCGCACGGTGCCTGGCGGGAACTTCAAGCAAGATCGGCCTTGTTTCTTCCGGAACACGCATATCAATGGCAAGATCAAACTCGCCGGTCAGCAGCGGCCTTATGTCCGCGGCTTCTTTGCGCGTTTTGACTTTTGGGTTGCGAGGAAAAAAGTCAAAAGCAACGTGATCGTCGGCGAGGTCGAACTGTTTTGCAGTAGCGATGTTCCAGCTTCCCACCACCAGCGTAATGTGGGCATGCGCAAAACGCTGACGAAGGTCCTTTAGAGGCCCTAGAGACATCCAAAAGTCGCCGACATGATCAAGCTTGAGGACCAAAATTCTCATCCTTGCGCTTGACTGTTCCGGCTCTTCCCAGCTGCGGTATATAATTTGATTGCCGTCGTGCTTTGTAAAATATGCCATTGCCATTCCGAAGATTATACGGTCAACACTGATAGCCCGGTGACGCGTGTGTAGGTTGGAGTGCTCCCCACTTTGTCCGCGTCTCCGCAAGAATTCTGCCATCAGATCCAAGCCGCGCTCCAGCAGGAGCTGTTGGGCGAAGTCTGCATCTCTAGCGATGGTAGCGCGCCAAGAAAGCCAGCTATGTCCCGACCCGCAATGTGAGGGGCTTCGTCACGGTCTCGCATGCAGTGAGTTCGGCAACGCCGAGTAGACGGTGATCGCCAAGCCGCCGTCCCCAGATCTCGGAGCATAACGGCAGTGGCCTCGCTCTTTGGTCGATGCTGATCCTGAATGCGACCGTCGCCGCCGGCGACGACACCGCCGGCCGCATTGACCGTCTCGGGCACGCCCTGTCGCTGTGGTCCCGCATCACGGTCGCTAGCAAGGACCCGCCGCAGCCGCTTTTTTCTGCGCGTCCGGTCGTCCAAGGTGAAGTGGACGAATCAACCCTGTGATGAAGTCGACTGCCTGCCAGCGGTGAGGTGGCAGGCGGCATCGATGAACACCATTATTCGCCGAGCTTGGATAGCGGCACCTCTATCACGCTGAGAGCCTGTTATGCTGGTCCAGCGTTTGATCGCAGTCTTGATCCATGCGAGCAGCTTGTGAGGGATGCAATCGAACGAGGCGCTGCTCCCACAGCCGTCGCAGGCCCTCCATCAGAGCTTCACGCTTAGCCTGATCCGGCGCAATTGTATTGAGGAGATCTCCCAACACGGCTTCGCCCTCAATCCGCATCAGCAGATTAAACAAGTCGTGTGAAATTCGTACACTGTCACTGCTGAAGTGGGTCGTGCTGATCTCGCAGTGAGTCTCCCGACGATCTGGCGCTTTGTAAGCGCGGGTTTGATGGAGGGACACATAGGGCGGCAACGAAACCGCAAGCGCAGTCCAATCCTGCAGCGTTGTAGCCCGCTTTTTTACCAGGAAGGGCCCGACCACAAGTCCATCCAGCTCTGTCGTCAGAAAGGTGGCAATCGCGTCTGCAACCGAATCCACGATCGGTTCGGCATTGTTGTTAAAGGACGTATTGAGCAGAATTGGAGTGCCTGTGCGCTTCTTGAACGCATTGATGACCTCCCAGTACGCGGGATTGGCGTTGCGCGATACTGTTTGCAGGCGAGCGGTACCGTCGACGTGCGTGATGGCACCGAGCAAGGCGCGCTTTGAGTCACGCACGCGAACGACGAAATTCATGAATGGAAATTCGTGCCTACCATCCGGGAGGTCGAAAAATTCGCTCGCATCCTCCTCCAGCACAGATGGCGCGAAGGGCCGATAGCCTTCGCGCTTCTTGACCATCGCATTGATCCGGTCCTTGTTTGCGGCGGGCCGAGGGTCGGCAAGAATGCTGCGGTTGCCCAGCGCACGTGGCCCAAACTCCGAACGACCCTGCACCCAGCCGATCACGGCGCCGTTGGCGATCCAGTCGGCTGCACTGCTTGCCACGTCATCAGAGCGTTCAATCTCGAGATGTCCGGCCCATGCATTCAGTTCCTGTTGCACGGCGCGCTCGCTCCCGAGATCAGGACCCCAATAGACCCCCTGCAGTCGCTCACACGGCGCGGGGCGGCCCATCTCGTTAGAGACTATCAGCGCAGCTCCCAATGCGCAGCCAGCGTCGTGAGACGCGGGTTGCACGAAAATGTCTTCGAAAAGCCCTGAATACAGCAGCTTACCGTTCATCGTGCAGTTGTGGGCCACCCCCCCCGCCAGGCACAACCGCTTCATGCCGGTGGCCTCACGGTGATGCCGGAGAATGTGGAACACGATCCGCTCAAGCGCTTCCTGCAGTGACGCACTCACATCTCGATGCTGCTGGGTGAAGGGCATTCCCTTTCGCCTGACCTCGATATTGCGGAGCAACGCCGGACCGATGCGGTCGAGGTGAACACGGTAGCCACCGCCGTTGGCGGAGAGCTCGTAGAACTGCTCGAAGAGCTCGCGATAGGGAGCGGGGTCGCCGTAGGGCGCGAGTCCCATTACCTTATACTCGTCGAACAAGCCGTAGCCGAGATAGCGGATCGTCTCGAGATAAAACAGCCCAAGAGAATTGTTCTCGGGGAAAGCCTCGAGTTGCGTAATTTCTGTGCCAGACCCTACCGCCAAGAGGCCCGATAGGAAATCACCAGAGCCATCAATCGCTAGAATGAGACTTTGTTCGAAGCCCGACATTGCAAAGGCGCTCACGGCGTGCGCCTGATGATGACTTACGAATGAAATACGCGAACTGTCCAACTTAGTGCCGAACTCACGCGTTAACAGATCCTGCACCAACGTTTTAGCATCCAACGGAATGGAGAGAATGTCCGGGTGGGATGCGGACATACCTTCAAGCATGGCGTTGGCATAGGGCTCGCTGGCGTAGAGCGCGACACGATCAATGTCGTTGAGCTGAACCCCCGCCGCTGACAGACAGTATTGAATCGAACGAATTGGGAGCTTGTTGGAGTGTTTCATCCGATTGAGGCGTTCCTCTTCGACGGCTGCTATCACCCGTCCGTCTCGGACGAGCACCGCGGCGCCATCGTGCATAAAGGCGTTCCGAAGCTCGAATCGGTTTTCATGGACTTGGTCAAGTCCGCCGCTAATTCCTAGACACAGCATTTCTTTCTCCACATAGTGACGGGCAAGCCAAATTGGCCTGCCTCAGACCGTTTCCAACTAAATAGGCCGCGTTGTCGCTTGCAGCTGCAACCGCCTGTCAGGCATCACCGGCATCAAAGAACGCCTCATAAGGGTCCGCCTGAATCAACATGAGATGCTTCGATCGTGGCGCCTGCCATTCCATGACGCCGAGAGCTTGGCTGGATCATCGAATCTTGAGCGGCTGCTGACTTGCATGCCGGCGATGCCGTTTTCATCTGCAGCACGAACTTGTGACGCGGGCTGCCTATATCCTTGCGAAGGGGCGGCTGTTGACGAATAATGCCGCGCCGTGAACTGGCCCGATTTCATTCCCCGAAAGACCGTCGCACAGGCGACTGACATGTGCTGCACTGTCCGCCTGCTTCCCGGTCGCACATCCGATAACGCCTTCGCTTGTGCAGGAGGCCGCATCGCGTCATTCGTCGGCCAAACATGGCACCGACTGGAAGCCCGGCAATACCGCGTAGATGTAAAGTGCGCTGATGTTGTATGGTAGCGCTGCCGGCCGGGTCTCCAATCCTCTGCCCAAACGAGCGGACTGCCTGCGGCAAAAAGCCCGCCACAAGCAGAATCGCGCTGGGCAGCTGGCTCGCCTGCAAGACTTCGCAGCTCAGGAACATTGGGGACGACTAGCGTCGAACCGCCGACATGATCGGCCAGTTGCAACTCACTTCTCGGCACGACCTCCACTGCACGTCAGGGCGCATGGAAGATTTTCTCCTTTGGATGGGTGACCGGTGCGGACGTGCTTTTGTCCATGCAAGATTTCCGAAGAGTTATGAAATCGTTTGTTTCGATCAAAGTCATCCACGCTATGAATAGCTGCCGGACATGCGCTTCAAAGGGGCTTCAGGCTTCCCGGATGGCTACTCCGATTCGAAGCGCGTGGCATTCCATGCGCTCTATGACAACATTTTTCAGCAAAGGGTATGAGAGCAAACCCACACTTCTTTTTCAGAAGTCGCTTCGAAGCAGCCGAGGCCTTGATGGGCTTCTTCACCAAGTTCGGCGATGGTGCCGCAGACATTCTTCCTCTTTCCGGGCTGAACAAGCGCAGAGTTCGCGCCTTGGCAGTGTATCTGGGCGCTCCGTCTGATCTTGTTGAAAAGATCCCGACCGCCGACCTGGAGAACCTCGTCCCGGTCTCACATACGATGAGATTGACGACTTCCTCGAAGGCCAAGAGATCAACGAAGCGGCGCACAGGCGTATACTTCATGCGCATTCCAGCACAGCCCATAAGCGAGCGCTTCCCGTCACAACGATTGCCATGACGGGTTCGATATTTAGGCATCGGCAATAGCGTCTCAACATACACGATCGATGGGCTTGCCGCAGTTAGGCAAGCGGCCTGAATTACCGCTGGAGCGAAGCGCTGCTCTTTCAGCCCGCATGCGGTCATGAGGTTGACAGTGTCGGCACGTATCGCCGAGGCCGGCACGCGAACTCATTCTCCCTGAATGCCTGCTCTATCGATCTTCCGCAGCGTAACCACTTGACCGGTCGCTTCGACATTCCAGGCACCTGGATTCTAGCCGATCCTTGCCGCTCTCCTTCGGCCGGTCGCAATGCTGGACGTGCGGCCGTTACGCGATGCAGAGCTGGTTGTCAGATGCGTGATGCGAAACGTGAGATGCAGCTCCAGTTTTGGCGATGGCGGGCTCGCCGCATTGTTGATATCATCCGCACAGAACAGGCGCGCAAATGACATCGGATTCAGAGAAGGCTGAGGCGGTCGAGCAGTTACTTGATACACCTGACCTTGCAACCGCACTGGAAAGCGAACAGTTCAAGAAATTCCTCGACCAGGTGCCGATCGCCATAGCCGTTTCGGACCTTGCCGGTGAAGAGCGCGTGGTCTACGCCAATCCGGAATTCGAGAAACTCTCAGGCCTGATGGCCGCCAGGCTCACCCAAGAAAACTGGGCGGCCCTTTTAGGCACGGGCCTCCATCAGCAAAAGGACAGGCCGCTAGCCGAGGCGGTGGTCGAGGGAACCGATTTGGTCGGCACCTTCAGGCTGGAGCGCGGCGAGGACAAACCCGCGATCGTCGACGTTTATTCCAACGTGATCGAAGACGATAACGGCAAGGTTTGCTTCCGGCTGGTGGCGCTGGTCGACGTATCGGCTCACGGCGAGGCGGGAGATCAGCGCTCGGTGGAGGAGCGTGTCAGCGAGAAAGACACGCTGCTGCGCGAACTGCAGCACCGGGTGAAGAACAACCTGCAGATGATCACCGCGCTGATCCGGCTGGAAAGCCGCAACGCGACCGAGGCCGACCGGAGAAGGTTTGAGCGGCTTGCCGGTCGCGTCGACGCTCTGGCGATCCTCTACCAGACGCTAACGGCCGACGAGCCGAAGGAGGAGGTCGATCTTGGCGTCTATCTCAGCCAGATCGCGTCCGCGGTGATGAGCTCGCATGCAGTCGAGGGGATCCGGCTGGATATGAAGGTGGATACATATCCCGTGTCAATAAACGTCGCCATGCCGGCCGGGCTGGTCGTAAACGAATTGCTGACCAATTCACTAAAGCATGCGTTCCGGGGCCGCGATGGCGGCACGATAACACTGCACAGCGTCGTCGATGGCGACGGCTGCCGGGTTATAGTGGCGGACGACGGAATCGGCCTGCCGGAAGGCGAGGTGTGGCCCAAACCAGGCAAGCTCGGAGCGCTGATCGCGCGATCGCTGACCGAGAACGCCAAGGCGCAGCTAGCCGTCGAGTCCAGCGCCAACAAAGGGACGAAGGTGACCATCGTTTTCAAGCGGTCGGCGGCAGCAAGCTGAACGGTTGCTGTCGAACTAGCAGGCTGGCGGCTGGCTTCATGTCGCGGCTTTGAGCAGGTGGCTGCAAATAGGCTAGGTCGCCCTTCACGGCCTGCTTCACATGGTCGAGGTCTTCCATTATGCTCCAGGCTTGCTGCTTCCGACTTCGGCGGCCAGTCCATCCCCACCTAGCGGAAGGCACTCCCGCCTGATTACGTTGCGGCTTGAGTCTTGACGGCGGGGGCACCTGACGCCTTCGCGCTCATCACGCGCGGGCCGGCAATTCAGCAGCGAGTCATCGCTTGGCCAATCTTGCCGAGGACGAAGGTCTAACCTACAAATAAAATTGGTCCGACTGTTCGTGGCCGGAGGTAACCGCGAATTTGCGCTATCGGGACAGGAGAGCAGTGCTGTAGGCAAACCGCGATGCGTGCATTCGTTCGATTGGTTCTACGATTATCCTGACGCCTGGGGTGACCAGTTGCACCAGTATTTCCTACTACGCGCAATCTTTGTAGGGTCATGTGCAGATCATCGCGGCCCGCCAAGACATCGGAAAACTGATCGACGATCCTTCAACCCCTGAGATATTGCGCGCCCGAATGGCATCGGCGGCCGCCACATAATAGTTTGCGGCAAAGACGGCCGCGATCGAACGGCTGAGGACGCGCTCGCCAACAGATTGCGCGACAGACGATGGGGTGGATACCGCGGATACGACGCCTGGTTCGATGCTCCGATCAACAACGCGAAGCTCGCCGCGACTTCCGTCTACAGCGATTCGGTTCAAAGGCTTGGCGCGTTGGACAAAGCTCGCCGCGCCGAAGCGCGATGCATAGAAGCCGGGATAGTCGCCCGAACACAAGTCGAACAAGCGGAGTGGTCGACCGTTTCGTCCTCCCCGGGGACGAGCCGGTTGCTCTGGCCTGGGGCGACCTGATGGGTCTTGCGGAGCACCGTCTCCAGCATGGCGATCAGGTCTTCGGGAAGTATGGCCTCATTCTGCACAGACGGTTTTGCATGGCTGTTACGGATGCCGGCGGGCACGGTGGCGATATGGCGGTCCTTTCGATCGAGCGGCTCGCCACGCTGCGTATAATTCCACGCCAGGGAGGAGAGACGGCGCTCGATCGTCGCCACAGAGTTTGGTTTCTTGTCTCCTGTAACCTTTCTGGATGCACAGGCCGTGATGTAGAGGCCGACGGTCTGCGGATCAGGCGGCAACACCTCCGAGGTGCTGCCGGCGCGCCCAGGCGCAAAAAATCCGCTCTCGACCGAGCGGCGTCAGACCGGTATTCTTATGGATGTTCATCCGGTCCCCCTGGAGTCACTGAAGCTTCGACAATCTCAGCTTTCCCGGTTCGGACCGGATGGACAAGCTACTGAAAGCTCACAACTAGCTACCAATGCGATCAGCTTTCGGGCTATCGGGCGCATCCAGGGAGGATGGGTATGTTCTTGGCTAACGGGCTCAAGCTGCGGGACCGCGGGTGCACGCTGGCACTGATGTTGGCGATCATATGTGTATGTGCGCCTGCACTGGCGGCAAACGCGTCGGATCAGGCGTGCCGGTCCATCGCCAAGCTCAAAATTCCAAGCGTGATCTTTACCGAGGCTAGCCTTCAAAAGCCGCAGGAGATCCCCGCAGATCCCTTCACTGCATTCACCGGCGCCTCGCCTCAGGCGGTAAAAGTGGGCGGGCACTGCCTTGTCCGAGGTGTTATCGGGAAACGCCAGGGGGTCGATGGTCAATCATATGGCACCCGGTTTGAGGTGCGTCTTCCGACGACCTGGAATGACATGTTCCTTTTCCAGGGCGGCGGCGCAGTTGATGGCTTCCTGGCGCCGGCCGTCGGGACCATTCCTTGCCGGAACTCGACCGCGGCTCCCGGGCTCTTGCGCGGCTACGCTGTTGTAAGCATGGATGGCGGGCACCCAAGCCCCGATCCGGCTTTCGGGGTCGATCAAGCCGCACGCATTGATTTTGCGTACGCCTCCATTGGCAAAGTCACTTCGGTCTCGAAGCAGGTGATTGCAAAGTTCTATGGGGCGGCTCCGAAAAAGTCGGTGTTCATGGGATGCTCGAATGGCGGTCGTGAGGCGTTGATAGCGGCTCAGCGATATCCGCTCGAGTTCGACGGCATTGTTGCAGGTAGCCCGGGTTTTCGTCTCAGTGCCGCCAACATTGCCGAAGCCTGGGATACTCGCCAGTACATGAGCATCGCTCCCAAGGATGAGGCCGGCCATCCCATTCTATCCCGCGCCTTCTCCCAGCAGGATCTGAACATCGTCGCCAAGGCGGTTCTCGCTGCCTGTGATGCTCGCGATGGCATTGAGGATGGCGTCATCAACGCCTGGCAGCAGTGCCGGTTCGACCCAAAGGTCCTGTCCTGCCAAGGCGATAAGACGGACAGCTGCCTCACGGCTGGTCAAGTGCAGGCCATGAGCCGCGCGTTCGCGGGTCCGGAAAGCTCCGATGGCGAAAAGCTTTACAGCGATTGGCCATATGATACGGGCGTTGCGGGCGCGGACTGGAGAATGTGGAAGCTGGGCAATTCCCCCACTTCCCAGTCGGATGCAAATAACATCGTTCTGGGAGCCCGCTCGCTTCAATACTACTTCATGACCCCCCCGGCGCCGAATTTTGACCCCCTGAAGTTCGACTTCGACAAGGATCCGGCACGCGTTGCGGATACGGCCAAGCTCAATGATGCGACCGGCACGTATCTCGCCAGCTTCGCTGCCCACGGTGGAAAGCTGCTCTTGTTTCAGGGACTTTCCGATCCGGTCTTCTCAGCCAACGATCTGGTGCGCTGGTACAAGCAAGTCGTCGAGGTCACAAGCGGCGGCGATTTGGAAGCGACTCGCCGTTTCGTGCGCATGTTCATAATCCCGGGGATGACCCACTGCGGCGATGGCCAAGCCTTCGACGACTTTGATCCTTTGGCCGCCATCGAGGGCTGGATAAACCAAGACAAGGCTCCGGATTCTCTCGCGGCTGGCAGCAAGGCATTCCCCGGCAAGCACCAGCCGATCTGCGCTTATCCCACTCAAGCTGCCTATGGCGGTAAGGGAAATCCCGATGAGATCGCGAGCTATTCGTGTCGGGGATAAGAGACCTCGTCATTTGTTCGCTTCAATCTGCGCGCATTCCCGGAACAGGTCTCCCGGACCAAGGATCGGTTGGAAAAGCTAAACCCGGAATTTGTGGGCCGTGCCATAACGCAGTTGATGATCATGCCTGACTACGAAGCGTCGGCCGCCGATAGTCTGGACACAGCGCTCGCTGTGCTCGATGAGGTAATTGTTATCGCCTGAGATCTGACCGCCTCATCCCAGCGGACAAAACGGGGGCATCAGAGCCCGGACGCCTTGGTGAGATTTACGCGGAAACGATCGCGCCGGCGCTGATAATTTCGCGTCATCTCCGCGGAGGCATGGCCGAGCTGTTTTTGCACATAGCGTTCGTCGACCTCGGCCGACGAGGCGAGGCCGGCGCGCAGTGAGTGGCCGGCGAATTTCTTGGCCCGTTCGCCCTCCGACAGATCGCCGCGCACGCCGGCGGCGAGCGCCGTGCGCTTGACCAGGCGTGCGACCTCCTGGTCGTTCAAGCGATCGGCACCGACGGCTCTGCCTTGACCAGCAACGCGCCGAAACAGCGGTCCGTGCGCAATGCGCGCCAGTCTTAGCCAGGTCTGCAGAGCGACCACAGGGCAGGTGGCGTCGGAGGAGCCGCGGCCGATTTCGACCTCGCGCCAGCCGGTTTTGCGGCGCAATGTGACAAGCAGACCCTTATCGGCAAAAATCTCGACCCAGCCGCGCCCGTCCTCGGTCTGATCCCTGCCGACGTCGAGGCCGACGATTTCGGATCGGCGAAGGCCGCCGGCGAAACCCAAAAGCAGCATGGCGCGGTCGCGCAGACCACGCAGCGTGCCGCGGTCGAGGGTCTCGAAGATGCGATCAGATCCTCGGGCAGGACCGCTTCCTTCTGCCGGGGAGGGGAGGCGTGGGTGTTTCGAACGCCAGCCATCACCGTGGCGATATGCCGGTCCTTGCGGTCCAGCGGCTGGCCGCGCTGGGCAAAATTCCAGGAGAGCGACGAAAGCCGGCGCTCGATGGTTGAAACGGTGTTGGGCTTTTTGTCGCCAGTGGCCGTACCTGACGCGCAGGCGGCGATATAGAGCCCGACGACCTCAGGATCGGGCGGGAACATCTCGATGCCTTGGCGCCGGCACCAGCTCGAAAAATGCTTCCAGTCGGCTGCGTAGGCGCGGCGCGTGTTGGCCGAACTCGCCGCCTCGATATAATCGCGCGCGCGGCCGGCGAGCGCCTCAAGCTGCGCAGGCAGGCTGGGATTGGCAATGGCTGGAAGGGGAGGGGACCAGGCTAGGTCGGCATCGCCCATCTGCATGACGATATCGATGATGTCGGGCAAAGCCGCGGCGCTTTGTGTGTGAAGCTTGTCCGAAATTCGTAGCATATTTCGGACATCTTGACCGTCACTTCGTCCGAAATCGGACCACAGATTTCGGACAAAGCCCCGGCATCAACCCGCCAATATCTCGATCTGCCGTCGCCGCTGCAAACGTCGCCTGTGAGAGGCGAGCCGCCTCTAAACTGGTCGTATAAATAATAAGAATGTAGTCAACTTCCATATTTTAGAGGGCACGCATGCTGCCACTCAACCGGCCTGATCACCACACAAAGTGAGGAAGAACCTGGTTAGGTGCAAAGCGACAATTGCCTCGACAGCGGGTCCCGGAAGGTTTATGCTGCCCAATCTTACCGCAATCCGAAATGGCGATTGAGTACCTTCACGAGTGAAGGGATTCCCGCGGTCTTAGAGATGAGTTGTCGAATGGCGCGAAGTCGCACAGAATCGCGAAGTCGCACAGAATCGTGTGTTTGATACCGATCAGGATCGCGAGCTATTTCAGGCGCAGAGAGGTCTTGCGCCCGATGCACGAGTTGCTCCCGGTCCAACGGAAGTGAATGGGGTGGAACTGCTTTGTCGACCAAATTGTTGACGGAACGTCCGGCGCCCATTGTTGCTACATGTCTGGATTCTTGGGGCGTTTTGGATGATGCAATCCACCATCTCACTCCAAAGGGCAGTGGAATCTGGAACAATGTCGCTTTTGTACGCAGGACATCCTTCGCGCCCGATTGGCATATTGTCTTTAACTCTGCTTCTATTTTTGGGCTCCCTGTTGATATCGAGGCGAGTCCAAACAGGACAATTTTTGCAATCGGCGAACCGCCGACGAAAGCTCATCGCGCATTTCATGAAGGGCAAGGGAAAAATACCATCGTCCTGACGTCTGACGCAGAGCTGGCTGCTCGGCAGAATGCAGAGCGCCGATTCGTTTTGTCTCCACCTATCACTCGGTCTTGGTCTGTAACAAAGACATATGACCAACTTCTGGTCAGCGAAGTCGTGGACAAGCCGCTTCGGCTCTCATGGATTACCAGTAACATCGCCCTGCTTAAAGGGCATCGATATCGGCTGGCGTTTCTGGAACGGCTGAGAGAGGAGCTCGATTTTGACCTGTTCGGCCGAGGTTTTCGGCTGATTGGAGATAAATGGGACGCACTCGCACCGTACCGTTACAGTATAGCTTTCGAGAATACTCGTGCTGATTACTATTTTACAGAGAAGCTTATGGACTGCTTCGTTGCTGAAACAATGCCGATCTATTACGGCAGCCCGGCAATCACGAGGTTCTTCCCTTCCGACTCAATGGTTCTGATTGACCCAGAGGACAAGAACGTAATCCAAAAAATTCAAGAAATCATCGACTCGGACCTCTGGAAGGAGCGTCGCGGCGCAATACAAGAGGCGAAGCGGTTGGTTCTTGAGAAATACAATACGTTTGCTTATCTCGCGGGCTTCATCGAAAGCGTTCACGATAAACCCTTACCGCCGGAAGTTATACACATCGGTTCGCCTGCGGTCGATTTTGGGACAGACGAATGAAGTACTCCAACGCTCGCTTCGCGTGCCCGGCGGTTGGTGGTCTGGCGAGATCGGTACGGAGCGCTCGGCGGAGAATGCCTACCTGCGCAGACGGGCCGGCACGGGCGCACGAGGTCATGCGCCCCCGGCTGCCGCTGATCAGACGAACTGGGGAAGGCCAGGAACGGAATTGAGGACCTCGTCCACGAGTTCGTCGCCGGCATGTTCCTTGGCGAAGGCGATCGTCTCGTTGGCGATGGCGGCGATCTTTAGAATGCTGAGACCCTCACTCATCAATTGCTGGCCGAGCCCCATGAGGCCGCCTCCGCCCTCTGGGTCGTTGCCATGATACTTCGCCACTAATTCCGAAGCTCCGGGAATGGCCGCGATCATGCGCGCAACGGGACCGTCGGCCGCGTGGCGTTGCAGGAAACCCAGCATTAACCCAACGGCCTTCTCTGCGAGAGCCGGGCCGATGCCGGCACCAGTGGCGATGCGCGATAAGAATTCTTCCATGGCAGGGTTCGTCTCTCTTTAATGAGGTTTACACGGGGCCGGTCCGGCGCCCAAAGCGCCCTTGGCCGAACCACAATTGAACTCCACAAAAATAGGCCGGCGGAAGTGCTATTGCAACTGCGCGTAAAACCGCCTCTGTCAACGCAAGCTGCGTCGGACGTGCGTATTTCGCAAAAACGGGACAGTCGTTCCGCTAAATCGCGGACAGCAGTTTCACTAATTCGCGGACAGCAGGATGGGGTCGGCGCTCGGTTGCCTGGTTGAAGTCATTTGCGATTGATTTCGCCGTTTTCGGCGCCGGTCAAGGGCGGCGGTGTTTTTTGCTTTCTCATGCTGTCGCCTTCGAGGGTGATGCGATGGGCGTTGTGGATGATCCGGTCGAGAATGGCGTCGGCTATTGTCGGCTCCGCGAATGCTTCATGATGCACCTTTCCTTGATCGCCTGGTCCGTTGCAGTCGGCGTTGAAGTTGATCGATCTGGTCGCTGGAAAGGTTTCCGCTTGGCCGCGGGCGTCACCATTTCTTTCCCACAAGATCCTTCAACGCGGCATTGTCGAGCATGGCGTCGGCCAGAAGCCGCTTCAGCCGCGTGTTCTCGTCCTCCAGAGCCTTCAGTCGCCGAGCCTCGCAGACATCCATCCCGCCGAAGCGGGCCTTCCAGTTGTAAATCGAGGCGTCGCTGACCCCGTGCTTGCGGCACAGATCGGCAACCGATACCCCGGCCTCATTCCTTCAAAATTCCGATGATCTGCTCTTCAGAGAAGCGGCTACGTTTCATGTCCTGGTCCTCTCGATGGGCCAGAACGAACTTCAAACCGGATTAGATAAGAGGGGCAAGGTCAAGGTCGATGACTCAACTGTTGTGTGGGGAGAGCTCTTACTTCTCATTCGCTCCAAATGCGGACGCGGCGCACGAGCTCGGAAGTTGAGATCCCGTAGCGATCGTGAAGCGTCGGCAGCGCGCCAGCGTCGAGGAACTCGTCGGGCAGGGCGATCTGGCGAAAGACTGGGGTCACTCTCTCGCGCATCAGCAGCGCGGCAACGCCTTCGCCAAGGCCACCAATGATGGTGTGGTTCTCCGCCGCCACCACCAGCCGTCCCGAACGGCGCGCGGCAGCGAGTATCGCCTCCGTATCCAGAGGTTTGATCGTCGGAACGTGCAGAACGGCGCAGCCGATCCTGTCGGCTTCAAGCGCCTTCGCGGCCTCCAGCGCGCGCATGGTCATCAGGCCGCTGGAAATGAACAATACGTCCGCGCCCTCGCGCAGCATTCGCGCCTTGCCGATTTCAAATGTATAGTCGTCTTCGTCGAGCACGACAGGAACCTTACCGCGCGAAAGCCGCATGTAGACCGGCCCGTTGTAGTCCGCGATCGCCTCCGTGGCCTGTTCGATGTCGAGCGCGTCGCAAGGGTCGATGATCGTCAGGTTCGGCATCCCGCGGAAAATCGCGATGTCCTCCGTCGCCTGGTGGCTGGGGCCGTAGCCGGTCGTCAGCCCCGGTAAGGCGCAGACGATCTTCACATTGAGTTTCTCCTCGGCGATCGCCATGCAGATGAAATCGTAGGCACGTCGCGATGCGAAGACGGCGTAGGTGGTGGCGAAGGGCGTAAAACCCTCCCGCGCCAAGCCGGCGGCGGCGCTCATCAGCACCTGCTCCGCCATGCCCATCTGATAGAAGCGGTCCGGATGCTCCTGTGCGAAGACATGGAGATCGGTGTATTTCGCGAGGTCCGCCGTCAGGCCAACTATCCCGGGCCGCTGGTGCGCCAGTCTGGCCAGTGTGTGCCCGAACGGCGCATTGCGTGTCGGTACGCCATCGGGCGCGATCGACGCGATCATCGCCGATGTGGTCTTGCGCTCACCGGCATTGGCGGCGTGGCGCGGCGCGAACTTTGACAACCTCAACGCGGACGTCCCTTTTCCAAAGCTTCGAGCGCTAACGTCCATTCGTGCGGTTCGACGCGGATGAAATGCGTGATGTCGCGGGTTTCCAGGAATGGCACACCCTTGGCCATGCGCGTATCGCAAACGATCACACGCGGATGAGGTTCCTTCAGGCCGCGCGCCATGTCGAAGGCCTTGCGGACCGCCTCGATGTCGTTGCCGTCGACGCGCTGCGCATGCCAGCCGAACGCCTCGAACTTGTCGGTCACCGGTTCGGAGGAGAGCATGGCCGTCGACGGACCATCGGCCTGCTGATTGTTGAAGTCGACAATGGCAATGAGATTGTCGAGCTTGTGGTGGGCGGCCGACATCGCGGCTTCCCAGGTCGAGCCCTCACCGAGCTCGCCGTCGGACAAAAGATTGTAGACGAAACTGTCGCTTCGCTTGCGCGTCAGCCCCATGCACATGCCAACGGCAATGCCAAGGCCGTGACCGAGCGAGCCGCCGGTGATCTCCATGCCGGGCGTGTATGGCGCCATGCCGGACATCGGCATACGGCTTTCATCGCTGCCATAGGTTTCGAGCTCTTCCTCCGGCAGCACGCCCGCTTCGATCAGAGCCGCGTAGAGCGCGATCGCATAGTGTCCGATCGACAGCAGGAAGCGGTCGCGTCCCTCCCACAACGTGTCCTCCGGCCGGTAACGAAGCGCATGGAAATAGGCGACGGCAAGCACGTCGGCGACACCCAGCGCCTGTCCAACATAACCTTGGCCCTGGACTTGACCCATCCGCACGGCGTGTCGGCGGATACGATAGGCTCGTTCGGCCAGGCTGACATTGCTGCCAGCGCGAGGCATCTCAAGCTCCGTTGTCCACTCAGCCATGGATTAGCATCCCACCGTTGACATCGATCACGGCGCCGGTGATGTAGCTGGCCAGATCGGAAGCCAGGAAGAGATAGGCGCCGGCTACGTCGCGCGCCTCGCCCAGCCGGCTGAGCGGGATTCCCTTGATGATGTCGGCGCGCATGGCGTTGGTCAGTTTGCCGCCGGTGATGTCGGTCTGGATCAGGCCCGGTGTGATGCAGTTGACGCGGATGCCTTCGGGACCGAATTCGCGCGCCATGGCCTTGGCAAGCCCCAGAACACCCGCCTTGGCAGCCGAATAGTGCGGGCCACCGAAGATGCCGCCGCCGCGCTGGGCCGAAACTGACGACATGCAGATGATCGAGCCGCCGCCATTTTCGCGCATGTTCGGGATGAATGCCTGGCTGAGATGGAGCACGCCGCGTAGGTTGACATCGAGGATGCGGTCCCAGTCAGCCGCGCTGATCTCCAGCGTCGTGACCGGCTGCGTGACGCCCGCATTGTTGCAGAGCACATCGATCCTGCCCAAGGTTTCTGTCACTTGCGCCGCCGCCCTCTTGCAGGCGTCGAGGTCCGCGACGTTGCACGCAAGGCCGATATGGTCGGGTCCAAGCGACGCAGCGGCGTCACGCGCTTGCCCGTCATCGAGGTCGAGTATTGCAACGCGAGCCCCGTGCTGTACCATCAGCGCTGCCGTGGAGCGGCCAATTCCCCGGGGGCCCGCGGCCCCCGAAATCACCACGGCCTTGCCCTTCAGCAACAAGTCGAACTCTCCTGCTATTTCTGTTTGCCGGCGATCTAAAGTCGGTAGAACCGGGCGGCGTTGTCATGGAACAGCGCGAGCCGCTCCTCGTGCGGGTGGGCGATCGTAATTTCCTTGAAGGCGTTCAAAATGGCGTCGAAGCTCGAGAACAGCTTGTCGACGGGGAAGTTCGTCGCGAACATCGAGCGGCCGACGCCGAAGGCTGCGATCGCCTCCTCGATGCTCGGCGCCGTCGACCTGCATGCCGGTGTGATTGAGAATGATCTGCACGTCGGGAAAGTCGCGCGCCAGTTCGAGGAACTCGCTCATCTGCGGATAGTAGAGCTGCGGGTCGAAGCTCAGCCCGCGCTTCGCCAGCTCCCGGAAGCCGCGCCGCCATTCGGGCGTACGACTGACCTCCGGCCGCGCCAGATAGGTCTTGGCGGGGTCGGGATGATAATTCATCGGCTGCCGCATGCCGCGGAAGTTCGGATATTCCATGTGGCGGTCGAGGAGGTCGCCGACGTCGGGTTGGGACAGGTCGGCATAGCCGACGATGCCATGCGGAAAGCCTCGCTTGTTGGCGATCTCCTGCAGCCAGCGCGTTTCCCCAACCGGATCGCCGGGATCGAGAAGCAGCACTTCGGCTCCGGTGGAAAGGGCACGAGCGATCCGGACGATCTGGCCTTCGTGGAGGGACAATTTGCGTGCCGGCATTATCGATGATCGCTTCGCCGATCGCTGGGTCGATCAGCTGGAGCGCTCCGAGCGCAGTTTCGCGCGTGCGGCGACGGCTGATCTGCGACCAGCCCGACCTCGCATGCACAATGCCGATGTTTTCCGCGACCGGACAGCTCGGGCAACAGCGCCAGCTCCTGATGCACCACCGCGATGATCGGGCTGTTGTGGTCGGCCTTCGACGAGGCGAAGCCAATCTCGCCGGCTTCGCGTGAGGTCAGCCCTGTGACGATGCGGATGAGAGTGCTTTTGCCGGCGCCGTTGCCGCCCAGGAGCGCGTGGATTTCGTCGACCCGGACCTGAAAACTCACACCCCGCAGGACACGGGTTGCGTCATAACTCTTCTCGATATTCGCAGCTTCGATCAGGGGCTTCCTGGTCAATACCTGTCCAACTCCCGGCACGTTGCCGGCGCTACCCAAGCTTTGGGTTGAACTCGGCTCCATCCTGTATCTCCTTCCGGGACCACTGTGCGACCGATTGACATTCGGCTCAATTTTCGTTTCTTAACATTCTGTGTAGCTGAGCTTAACTGACGAGGACGAGGTCAGACATCAAGTTCAATTCGATGACGCATTTCGAGGCAGTCGCGCGGCTCGGCGGCGTGGCAAAGGCCGCTCAGGAATTGCAGGTGACACCTTCGGCGGTTAGCCAGCAGCTGCGGCTGCTCGAACACCAACTCGGGGTGCGGCTTTTTCAGCGCGAAAAGCGCCATCTCTCGCTCACGATCGACGGTGAGCGGCTCTTCCAGACCACGACCCAGGCTTTCGAATCCATACGCGAGGTGCGTAATGCCATTGTGCGGCAGCGCGAAAGCTTCCAGCTTAGCCTGCGCGTCAGTCCTTCCTTCGGCGAGAAATGGCTGGCGCCGCGGTTGGCCGAGTTCAGCAAGGGCTATCCGAGCTGGAATTTGCGCGTCGACGCCACGCCCAATTTCTCGGATTTCGAAACGGAGGTCATCGATCTTGATCTTCGTTATGGCGACGGCGGCTGGGCCGGCCTTTATTCGGATTGCGTCGTCAACGATCTGATCCTGCCGATGTGCTCGCCTTCCTATCTTGCCGAACTGCGCGCGATCTCACCGGATCCGCGCGAGCAGCTTCGCCATGCGCGGTTGATCGACAGTGTGAAGGCCTATTTCCGGTGGGATTATTGGCTGCCGTGCAACGGTATCCAGGGCGCCCGCATGACGTATCCCTATCGTTTCGACCGTTCGTCAATGTCGGTTCAACTGGCGAAGGACGGTGCAGGTGTGGTCCTGGAAAGCACATCCATCGCATTCGAGGACCTGGTGTCGGGTTCTCTGGTTCCGGTCTCGATAGAGTTCGAGGTCATCGAGTTTCCGGGATACTGGCTGGTCTGTCCTTCGCGGCATATGAACCGGCGCGCGGTTCGCCTGTTTTCGGACTGGGTGTCACGCGTGGGTAAGCGCGACACCGATCTGGCTCGCCGGTTTCTGGCGGATAAGCAACTGCGCATATCGTTCGAACGACGGCCTCATTTCGGGGCACGGGATGACAAAGCGGCGCCAATGGCGTGAACAGTTCGGCGTTCAAGACATGGCAAGACGAAGATTGACAGCACGTTGCGGTTGAGGAGCTGGCAAAACGCAGGCTGTGTGCAAGCGAATGGGTTGGCCCCGCTTTTCATTTTCCGCGTAGCCTGTGCCTGTGGCTGCCCGCGCCACAAGGCGTTGGTGCACAAATGTGGCATTAGGCACAATCAGCTCTTTGATGCCGCATGCTATGTCGGCCTTGCCGGGCAGCGAACGGACTCCGGGCGTGCGCACGGCGCAGCCGATGGCGACCTCGGTCTGCTGAGCCGAAAAGGAGCGGGCTCGCAGGCGACGTCCGATCAGCCCCTTGTGGCGATTTCGGTGATTAATGAGCTGGTCAACCCGTCCTGATCTCACGCCCGCACAGCAATTCTTGTTCCTGCGAGCGAACCCGATTTGTGCGGGCGACGGTGCGTTGAATACAAAAGGCTTGACCTGGGAATGTCATGTTCGTCCCACGCCGTTGAGTCGGGAATATCGCGTCCGTCTGAGCTATGAGCGAGGCGGATCAGCGAAAGCTGTCGTGCTGGAACCGGACATTCAGCTTCTTGGTGGCGAGAGAAAATTACCGCACGTCTACCGTGATCCACTCCGACTCTGCCTGTACCTGCCCAAAGCGCATGAGTGGGTGGGGTCGATGCGCCTGGACCAGACCTTTATTCCATGGATTGCGACATGGCTATTCTACTTTGAAGAATGGCTGGTTTCTGATGAATGGAAAGGCGGTGGCGAGCACCCCGATCCAGATTCGAGCGAGGTCATCCGCCGGGCCGTTCGCCGGGCCACGCGGTAGCAAGGGGAGAAGGCAAACAAGGCCTCACTTTTCGGTATCGGTGCGCGGTGGCAGGGTACCTGCGCGTGCGTGGCGATGAAGCGCAGCAGCCGGTTGACGGGCTCTCAACCTCATCGGGTCAGGGACGATAGTGGCACAAGGTGTCATCTGACCTTTAGCCATGTTCTGGGCGCCCTTCTCGTACAAGAGTGTTGTCAGATACCTCAAATGCGTTGAACGTGACGGTGTGATCTATGCGGACGGAGAGCCAGATGGGGCTGATAAACCTAAGTCACCGCGAGAAGCAGGCCATCGGCGCGATTAACAGCAGCGAGCTTCATGACTTGGTTAATCAGGCCATCAGTTCAGAGCACCTCGGAAAACTCAGCAGCCTACCACTCTACGACTGCGGAGAGTACGTGGCCACCAAGCTTCGGTACTTCGATCGAGCGCTTGCGGCGTATAGGATCGCGAAGTCGGCCAAGAAGCGCGAAGAGACGCTATATTCCGCTCACAAGGCCGGCAGTGATCTGACTTTTGCGTTCGCCCAGATAAAGCAACGCATGGAGGTCGAGGAACGCGAGAGCCAGCTATTTTTTGTCTACGATCCGACGATGCCTCCATTTGGTCTGACCCAGAACATGCAGGTTCGCGTCAGCTACCGGTGGCGCCGGGCGACCGGGGATGAATGGACTTCCGGGTCCATTGTCTTCAAGCACAAGGTCCGGCCCCGTTTGGACTGTCTTGCACTCGCTCAGCCGAAGCCTAAGCGAAAGCCGAGCGCCAGGAAGCTTGCGGAGAACCGTGAGAGTGACCTGCATTACGAACGGGAGCACTTTGAGCGGTTGGCTCATTGGTCAGTGCGCGACTATTTCCGGGCGGGCCGTGACGGAGCGGGCATTCCAGGTCAGTTTGAGGTTAGGCTCGGTGACGATGACCGGCTGAACAATTTCAGCGCTGATTTCTGGGGGCGCAACGTGAGCTCCTGAGGACTAGTCGCCCGCTATCGCGTTCTGCTGAAAATTGACGGGGACGATCCGGTTGTTTGCAAGAAAGAACTCACCGAGTCCATCGCGGTCGCCATGGGTTGGAATGCGATGAACCGCCCGCGATCGCGACCTTATGTGCAGCGGTGTTTGGCGCTTTTGGCGGTGCGGAGCTCGCGGGTTTCGGAAGTTTCTGGTCGTCGGGCCGGGTCGCGTGCCACTCCTCGAGCAGGCTCTTCTTGTGGTCCTTCACGGCACGAAGGGCAGCAGCCTCGCCGCGAAGGCTGCGCTTGCCCGCCACGACGCGAGGTTCTTCCTCGATTGAGATATTGATGTCGCCATCCTGTAGTTGGACCTTCACGTGGGGAAAGCCGGCGTGCTGCGACTCGTTCGGGTAGAGCACCATCTTAAAGCCGGTGTTCGCCTTGACCGTCACTTCGTCGAGACGGACCGGCCCTTCGGGCAGCGTGATCAGCCCGTCCTCAAAGCTCTCCATGAGCGCGGCGTGAAGCGGCTTTGAAATCTCTAAAGTTTCTTGCTCGGGCAGGACCCCTTGAGAGGCGAGCTGACGAGCCAGAGCCGCCTCGACTTCCTGCGCATCTTCACCAGCGTCGATGAGTTGCCTCGCTGCTATCGGGTAGGCGCCCGTCAGGGCCTCTTCGAGCGCCATGCCTTGGTTAATCATGGGCGCGGCGATTTTTCCCACACGCTCGCCGAGCGCAAGCTCCACGCGGGAAAACTTCGGCAATTCGTCGGTCATCAGATCAACACTCCATATCTGAACTGTGCCTGCAATTGACTCTTCCGTCACGGGAACAAAGATAGAACATATCGAAAAACGGAGCCGAGCGCGACGGGCATGGCCATGTCCTCGAACAGTCGTGAATTGCGCGAACTTCGGGGGCGCATCGCACGCCTGGAAAGCGGCTCTGCACGCCGGCGCGAGATCCTACTCTTCGGCGTCCCCGAAATCGCTCGCGTGCTGCTGGGAGGAGGGCTTGCGCTGGGGGCGCTGCATGAGGTCGCCAGCGGCGCTAACGGGGCCATCGACGGAGCGGCCGCCACCTTGTGGGCGGCCGGTGTCGCCGCCCGAAAGCGCGGCCGGATCCTCTGATGCATCACCTGTCGCAGCACCCCGGTGGATTCGTCCTGACCCACGACCACGTCGATGAGCTGGTGCCGATCGAGCCGGTGCTCATGGCCGATCGGCAGGTCATCGAATGGGAGAAGGACGATATCGACATTCTCAAATTCATGAAGGTGGATGTTTTGGCGCTAGGCATGCTCACCTGCATGATGCGCAGCTTCGATCTCCTGGCCGAGGGGGCCTCACGCTCCACCTCGCCACCCGGCCGAGGATCCCGCGACCTACGCCATGATCCGCAAGGCGGACACGATTGGGGTCTTTCAGATCGAGAGCCGCGCGCAGATCTCGATGCTGCCGAGGATCAAGCCACGCGATATCGTAGATCCCAGGCTGAAGGTGGAGCCAATCAAAGTCAAAACCCGCGACTTCAGGTAGCATTTTGGCTGACTAAAACGTATAATCGACAAATTTCGGTTGAAAATACGAATACGGCACCCCATATTGCGCGAATGCTGTACCGCCTCGAAATCGAGAACTTCTATTCCATCCGCGATCCACAGGTCCTCGACCTGAGGATCGGCAAGAACGTGCCGGATCTGCCGGAAAGATTTGGTTCGATCTTCCCGCGCTCGGAAGAGCGTGTCGCCAAGGCGGTTGCGCTGTTCGGGCCCAATGGCTCGGGCAAGTCGACCGTGCTGCGTGCCTTGGCCTTCGTGAGCTGGTTCATCGGCGAGAGCTTCCAGCACAAGGGTCCCGGTCTTCCCTTCGAGCGCTTCAACGACGCGGAATCCGCCAATCGTCCGATCCGGCTCGCGATCGAGCTGGGCGGTCTGCTCGACCTGAGTGGCGCCGAACGCAGCGCGGAGGAGATCGCCGTCGCCGACGATGTCGGAACCTTCCGCTACGAATTGCACTTGCAACCCACAGATGGCGTGATCAAGACCGTCACCCACGAAGCTTTGCGCATGAAGAACAACGGCCAGGGCAAGTGGCAGCGCGTCTTCGAGCGGGATGCCGACCGTAAGGTCCAGGGATCGAGGATCTTTCCGCTCAGCGGCTTCTCGCAGGTGGTCGACAAGGTAAGGGAGGATGCCAGCGTCATCGCGACCTTGGCACTCTTCGAACACCAGGCCTCCAAGGTCATCCTCGAGGCCGCCGCCGCCGTCTATCGCAACATCCTGATCGACCGCACCGATCTTGGCGACCAGGCCGTGATCACCTACCTCGCGCAGAACCCGCCGGTCGTGGCGGCGCTCAACCGGGAGCTGCAGCGCATCGACCTCGGTGTCGAGGAGATGCAGATCGTGCAGGCAGCAACCGGACCGGTCGCACTGTTTCGGCATCAGGGTCTGCATGTGGATATGCCCTGGGGCCTCGAGAGCCACGGGACGCGTTCCTTCATCCGCATCTTCCCCCTGATCCTGCTCGCCCTGCAGCAGGGAGGGGTGGCGCTTGTCGACGAACTGGATCAGTCGATCCACCCGCTGATCCTGCCGGAGATCGTCCGCTGGTTTTATGACCCGGAACGCAACCCCTATGACGCGCAGCTATGGATGACGTGCCACTCGGCGTCCCTGCTCGACGATCTCGCCAAGGAAGAGGTGGTCTTTTGCGAGAAGGACAGCCGGGGCCGGTCACAGGTGTATAGCCTGATGGACGTTGGCGCCGTTCGCCGCACCGACAATCTCTACAAGAAGTATCTCGGCGGCGTGTACGGCGCAGTCCCCCAGGTTGGATGAGGATGCGCCGTCCGACCATAAGACCGAAAACGCCGATCTTTCTGGGCTGCGAGGGGGAATCCGAACAGGCCTATGGGCAGTTGCTCAACGATCTGCTGCAGGCCGCCGGCCGTCCGGTTCACCTCGAAGTCGTGAACCTCAGCCCGGGCGCGGGTGACCCCACCTCCCGCTTGCGCCGCGCCGCACAAGAGATCGAGCGGAGACGCCGGCGCCGCTCGGAATTCGCGCGTCGGGCAGTGCTCCTCGACATCGATCAGGTGCAGAACGATAACCAACGTCGGCAACAGGCCGAGCAGCTCGCCAACCAGCTGGACATCCGTCTCATCTGGCAGGACCCCTGCCACGAGGCGCTGCTGCTGCGTCACCTCAACGGCTTCGCCCAGCATCGGCCGCCGACCACGCAAGCATCGGGAGTCGCCCTGCGTGGTGCCTGGCCTCAGTACGACAAACCCATGACCAAGATCCTGCTGGCGCGCCGCATCGGCCTTACCGATGTGCGCCGGGCCGCTGCAGTCGAGCCCGTGCTCGCCGCCTTCCTCCACGATGTCGGGCTTCTGCCCTGACGCCTCACCTTGAAAGCACGCCGATGTACAACCTCTTCGTATCCGGATGGGAAGATCAGTAGAAAGGCGATCCCTGCGTGCTCGACGCCAGCCGCTGCGTTCGCCACCATGAATACACCGACGAGCAGATAGCCCAGCAGTTCGGCGCCCTGGACGAGGAAGCGCTGAAGGAACTGACTCGTCTGCCTTCCATCTTCGCTTACGAAGCCGGCTGCAAGCTCGACCCCAAATTCGGCATCATCCGCGAGGTCACCGTACGCCGCGGCCAAGTGCGGATCACGCGGCACACTTTCGATGTCGGCCTCTCTTTCCCTGGTGAGGCGCGCGGACTGGTCGAGCAGGTCGCCCGCGAGCTTGAAGCACGCGTCGGCCCCAATGCCTATTTCTACGACAACAACTACGTGTCCCAGCTTGCGCGACCCTCGTTGGACACCCTCCTGCAGGACATCTACCGAAATCGGTCCAAGCTGATCGTTGTCTTCCTCGGCGAGGACTATCAGCGCAAGGATTGGTGTGACGTCGAATTCCGTGCCATCCGCGAAATCATCATGGGGCGCGAAGATCAGCGCGTCATGTTCGTGCGCGTGGACGATGGCGCCGTCGATGGAGTGTTCCGCACCGATGGCTATGTCGATGCGCGCCGTTTCGTACCGGCTCAGATTGCCCAATTCATCGCTGAGCGCGCCGCGCTCATTGCCTAGCCGTCAGCGAGCGCATTCGGCGGCAGTGCCACGCAGCGGCGGTCGACCATGACGTGGCGGCGCTTGGGCGCGCCGGGATCGGTCAGACGTGGCGTCACCGAGACAATGGCCACCTTCCAATCAGGCAGCCCCGGTTGCGGCGCTTCCATGACGCCCGACAATACAGTGAGGCCGCGGCGCTCGAGTTCGGCCACGCATTTCAGAATGTCGTTGTAGAGACCGCGCCGCCCACGCTCGGACGGCGTGGGGTCTTCCACAATGTCGGAGAGGATGAACGACGCCAGATCGAGCCACTCGCCGAGATTGTATCATCACATCAGGTCGGTAGATGAGATAGGCTTGGCACTTGGCAGCCTCGCGGATCCGTCCGTTCTTGAGCTGCCATTCGAGAATGGCGACACCGATTCAATCCGATCTTGTCTAACCCAAACGAAGGCGGAGACCATTTACGACTTACATCGACCCGCTCACGCCGCATCCTCGGGACGACGTTCGTGAACATCGGTCCGAAGGCTCGATATCAACCTTGAACGTCCCAGACTGTGGACCCTCCCGTCAGCCCATTTGCTATGCGGGAGTTTCACAGTTTGGTCCTGCGGTGCAGGAACGTCGGGCTTGGAAATGCGGACAAAAACGTCGGCGCGAAGTAGACTGATGCTTCCGCCCGCTTCAACTGCCAGGTCCCTTCTTCCGCCTCGCCTTTGCCGCACCGATGGCTAGGCTGCTTCTGAGAGCGAATCATCGCTCGATCATGGAATGGGCCTGAGGAAGCCAACACAATGAACGACGCGGCGTCTCAGATCGCGGCCTCGCTTGCCATCGACCTTGACGCGGGAACGCCGGGCCGGCGCGCGATCGCCGGCTTTCTCGTGCAGATCTTGCGGAGCGTTCACCTCGGCCTCGAGATGAGCATCGCGCTTTCGCCTGTGGACGGCAGCGCCCAGATGATTTTGCATCTCGAACCCTCCGACGGCGGGGACCACAGGCTTCTTCGCGGACCACGCGACATCGTCGAACAGGTGAAGATGCGCACCGGCCGGGGTAGATGGTCCAGCAGTGAGGTCGCCTCAAAGGTGTTTCCCGACTTGCTGCGTGCGGTTCATATCGCTGCCGACCAGACATTTCGCTTCGTCACCAACAACGGGGCCGGCCTTGCTACGCTTCAGGGCTACATCGCGTCGCGCGGGCGGGCTACTGGCAAACCACATCGATGGGGCTCTGAACGCCTGACGACGGCAGAGTTTGAGCGACGCCTCGCGAAATTTGCTGGCCTAGACCAGGTTACCGCCGAGTTGCGCCATCTGCTCGATCGGCTTGAAATCCACGTATTCAATCCAGCGGCGGCCCAAGACGAGATCGACAAGGTGCTTACCCCGCTCATCGAGCCCGGCGAACACGTGAGTGACAAGCGCCATCAGTTGATTGGCCAATTGATGATGCTCGCAACGAATGGGGCAAAGCTGTCGTCCGCAGACCTGCTCGCCCTGGTTAGTCCGCGAGCGCACCGCCTGCTTGCACATATCCAGTCCTTGCCGACGCTGCTCGGCAATCATCTGCAAGAGGACGCCCGCCTCATCGGCTACGCCGTTGAACTACAGGTGCGTCGAGCTCTGCCCGATGTCGTGGCCGATCTCGCCGTCCTCTCGGGCGAGTCCGGACAGGGTAAGACTTGGTCACTCGCACAACTCGCCTTCGAGCAGATCGATCGCGGCGAGCTCGCTATCCTCATGCGCGCGCCCGCGACAATCGAGGAGGTTCTCGACTTCATCGCGGAGCGGATCTGGCAACCGGCGCATCCGGATCTCGCGCCGATCGCGGTCATGGCCAAAAGCCTGCGCGAGGCGCTCCGTCGCGCCGACGGGACGTGGCTCACCCTCTATGTCGATGACGTGCAGGATCGGACCTTCGCGGAGCGGCTCGCGCGAGCCAGGTGGCACGAACATGGTGTGCGCATCGTCATCTCGGCCCAGCCGCGCATTACCGAGGCGATCCGCTCGGTTCGCCAAGATTTGCAGATCATTGAGATCGGCAATTTCCGGAGTGCCGAACTGCGCCGCTTCCTAACCGTACATGGGCATGCCACGGCGCTGGAGACCACGCCCGACGATGTTTTCGAACTGCTTCTGAAGCCGGTGCACGCTAGCATTATTGTTCAGTTACCCAAACGCGATGCTTGGGCGGGCGTATCAGAGTATCAGCTGTTCAACGCCTATTGGGACTACGCGAGCCTGGATGCCCGCGAGCAATTCGACCATCCCAGCGACCGACACTGCCTGAGGTCGCTGGCCGGCCAACTCCTGACAGGGCAAAGCCACTATCCTTGGCGTATCGGCGAGATGCGGGCCGCGGGGCTCGACGATCCCGCAATCCTGCGCCTTGAGCAGGTCGGGCTTTTACGGCGCGTGGTAGCCGACCGCATCGCTTTCGCCGCGGACCGAATGCTCAACTGGGCGGTCGCGGAATCTTTGGTCGAAGCAATACTGGAGGATGGATTGTCTCCGACGGAAGCCGAGGCCCGTTTTGCCTCGATCGACGTTCTGCGAACCAAGAGTGGCGAAGCGATCGGCACGCGTCTTGGCTATGTCTACTTCGACGCATTGTGGCTGCTCGCTGGCCAGAGCGAGCCCGAGTTCGTTGCCATGCTCATCCGTAAGCATATCGCGCGGATGCACCCGGAAGACCATGCCGAGGATCAGTGGACAAACGGCTTCGGCAGCCTGGGCCCGCGCATCCTTCCCGCCCTGGAATATCTCGCCGCCCACGAGCTCGGTGAAGAGGGTGATACGGAAATCCTGAGGAATCTTCCATTCGCCCTCGCCAGCATCGCAGTCGCGGATGCCCAGCCCGTCGAGGACCTGATCGAGCGCCAGATCACGTCGGGCGTCGAGCGCATCGTCGACATTGGAGTGCGGGCGGCCCGCATGGTGCCGGCTCCGAGAGCGCTTGACTCGATCTGGGGCGAGCACCTTGCGCGCACGGCCGCCTACGACGAGGCCGCAACCACATCGGATGTCGAGGTACGGTCGCTCGCGATTATCCGGCGGGAGTTGAGTTCCGATGCGCTGCGCATCGCCGTTGCCGCAGCCCCGGAGTGGCTCGACAAGAAGCTGGCCGCCGAAACGGACGTGACGGCGATCGACCAGCTGTTGTGGCGGCTCAAGGATGAGAAATCGGTTGACGGAGATACGGCGTCAGCGATTTGGAACAGGCATCGCGAGCGGTTGGTGGCCCTAATGACGTCCTCGAGCGCAGCGCTCGTAGAGGCAATAGGCCATTTCCGCGAAACGTCCTTGAGTACGGTACTTGACGCAGCCGGGACCGGTGCGCAGGAGTGGATGCCAGAGCGCATCTTGCGAAGCCGCGCACGGCTAGCGCCAAGCGATGCCATGCGGCAGCTGGCGGAGGGCAGCGACCTCTACGGCTGGAAAGCCTCCAATTGGTGGTTCGACTTACTGGCAGCGGCCGATCCAAAGGGCCTCGCTGACGCGATCCGCATGCGTGCGAGCAGGAGCGACGATCCACCGACCGAGCTCATCTTCTATTACCGCAACAGACCCGAGGCGATGAATGCCGAAACGCTCGACGAAGTTCTCGACGCTTTCACCGAAAGGCTCCGTGTCTTCAACGGGACCGGAAATCCCAACCGAGAGGAGGGGCGACTGCATCACCCCTTGGACTTCCTTCCTCGCCTCTGTGAACCTTGGCAATTCGACAGACTGAGAAGTCGTGCCGGCACGGCGCTCGAGGCCGAATTGCTGACGTTCGCTGCACGGCGTCGCGGCCGCATCGATATGACGCGCGATGTGACCGGCGGCCATTGCGAACGCATTCTGGCGATGATCGCTGGGCCGGGGTTCGATGACTTGGTGGTGGCCGAGCTCGCAAGACCCAATACCTTTGGTCGCCAGGATGGCTTTATCGCCGCCCGCTGGTCTGAGGCACACGCCGTCACGAGGTCGCTGTCGGCAGCCCTGGTGGACCCCGACGCCCAGTCCGTTGGCCAGGTCCTGTACATGGAAGCGCTCGCCGTACACGGTTGCGACGCGCACATCGAAAGCATGGTTCGAACCGGCTCCCCCATCTATTTGAATGCTGCGGAGATGCGCTCGTCGAACGGCCGGGACACCTCGGCGCTCCGCCTCCGCATCACGAACCTTCTCGCAGCTGGCGACGCACAATCTCTCGACACTGCCGCAGCTCTGACTGGCTTCCTACGAGCCGCGGAGGATGCGTCCCGCCTAGTCGCAACCTTCCTGGAACCAGGGACCTCCCGCCAAATCAGAATCAGGATACTGGCGTCGTTTCGGGCGCTGGGCTTCTACACGCCCAGAGTGCTTCCGCTGGCGCGCGAGATGATTGCCGGGCAGATCCACCAGGAGGCACACCTCGTCGCTACCTACCTCGGCGAACACGGAGACGAAGATGCCCGGCGCGCCGTTATTGACTGGCTCTCGGAGCAGGACATAGGGAGTTCATCATGGTCGGGCCAAGGTTACCTGCGCCCGCTCATCGACCACCCCGAGGGCAGGGCTGCGGTCGTCAGCTTCTTGCGGCGCTCGCGGACCAACGGGCACCTGATCGTTGACGGAGGGCTTATGCGACTGCTGGCCGAGGCGGGCGACAGCCGGGCTCGAGACGAGCTGCTGCGCGCGGCTTACCGCCACTCGGGGTTTGACCGCGGGAACGCGATCGCGGCCATTCGCTATTTGCGGAATGAGGATCCGGACGAAGCCTATTTCGCCGCGCAGCGCTTGCTCACTCGCCACGAGGTACCAGCTTCGGCCGACCTGATGCTTGAGATCGACCCAGATCGCGCCGGCTCGGAACTCCTACTCCGCTACCGAGACGCAAAGCCTTCCCTTCGATTGGAACTCGAGCGGCGTCTTCGGCTGCATCTGGGGGGCGATAGGCTGGCAGCGCTACTCGCCCCGCTGGCGAACTCGCAGCGCTCAAAGGACCGAGTCTTGGCGGCTCAGGTAGCCACCGTCATCCCTTCGGCTGTGATGGTACCTTGGCTTGATCAACTCGCAGCCGAAACTCTGCCGGCCGTAAGCGATGCCGCCCGCGTGGCGCTCCGTCAACGTCACCTTGAAACGGCCGCGTTATTGCATCGCGATCGGCTGCTCGATTCGCCGAAACCTATCCAATGGGCTCGCTTGGTAAAAATCATGGAAATCGTCGATCCTTATTATCTCTGGGCGCGCAACGATCCGGTCAGCCTCAAGGGCGTCTTTGAGACGCTCCCCTATGAGTTTGTCGTCGAGGCCCGCCAGCTCCGTACGCGACTTCTCAAGGACCGAGAGAACGCGGCCAGATCGGACAAGGATCGTTGACGCGCCGCGAGCACAGTTGTGTGCAGCTCGGCTAAGATGGGTTCGATGTCTGGACCCAGATGGAATAAATAGAGCGCACTTGGTCAGGTCTGGTTTGTGCTGGTTCAAGCCTTCGCTGCCCGTCACGGGTCATGTAAGATAAGGCTCGTGGCGACCTCAGAGTCCGCTATTTCCAATTCGGAACCAGAAAGAAGTCCACTTCCGGGCAGCAAGGCAGCCGGCTGCAAAGCGCCTCGGCCATTCTCACCTGTTTTCAGCGAAGTCAGAACCTGCCGACCGTTCAGGTGAACTAGAACAAAGTGTTGTGCCCACTTGATCGGGAGGACGACTCCCTGCAAATCATCTCAATGGTGGAACAGGAGTCCAGCTCCGAAATCGCGCGCGGTTCGAGCCCAGCATCGCGGGGGCCAGCCGGTGCCTATATCGAAGGTGAGCTCGGCGCGCTATATCTGCTTGCGCTGCTGACGGGCAATCGGGCACCGGGCTTGCCTGACGCCCGGGTCGTCAGCATTCGGTTCCAGGGCACGGAGCAGGGATTCAAGCTCGATGACCTGATAGTTTCGGGCGTGGGATCGGCGGGCGACTTCATCCTCGAAATCCAGTCGAAGCGGGATATTACCTTCTCGCCTGGCGATAGCGTCTATCAGGACGTCGCGTCGCAAATTGCGCTGAGCACGGTGGGTTCTGTCCCGGAGGACCGGCATCTTCTCGGCATCGCGACCCAACGGACCAGCCGCAAGATTTCGGGCGCCTATCAGGATGTGCTCAAATGGGCGCGAACTGCGGATAGCGCAACAGCGTTCTTCAACCGCATCGACGCCAAGGGCGTCGCGAGCAAGGACATGCGCGACTTCGTCGCGACGACGCGAAAGCATTTGATCGCCGGCGGTATCGCTGACAATGACCAGGCGATCTGGTTGCTTTTGCGGCGAATGCTCATCCTCGAGTTCGATTTCGAAGCGATGGCGCCGATTGCCCGGGCCCATGGTCTGGCGCTCGCGCGGGTGGCGCTGGCAGACGAGGATGTCGCCCGTGCCGAGGCGCTATGGAGCCGGCTGACCGACCTGTCGATCAAGACCGGAACCACTGGCGGTAAAATTGATCGAGATAGCCTCAGGGCCGATCTCGCCGAGGCAGGGTTCCGGCTTGCCGGCGACCGCGATTATGGGCTGGCACGCGCCAAGCTAGCCGAACTCGCGCGGAATACGCTTTCCCATATCGGGACGAGCGTGGCGGGTGTGACCTTGCCACGATTGGAAGCTGTCGCTGCGGTGGATGACGCGTCCGAAGCGCATCGGTTCATCGAAATCCGTGGCGATTCCGGTGTCGGTAAGTCCTGGGTGCTTCGGCACGTCGCCGAGCGCGTGGCGCGCCAAGCGCCGATCATCGTGCTTGACTGCGACTCGACGCCGGCAGGCGGCTGGCTACCGTTCTCTAACGCGCTCGGTATTCCGGGTTCGGCGGGCGAATTCCTGACCGATCTGGCCGCTAGCGGCGCCGCGATGCTGTTCGTCGACGGCATTGATATGTTCGACGATCGAGGCCGCCAACGCACCATCATCGAGCTCATGCGCGCGGCGAGCACGATTCCGGGTTTTACAGTAATCGCTACCACGCGCACTGCCGGCCATGTCGATATCGAACCTTGGCTCGACGAAGAGATCGTTGCCGCCCTGGGCGGCGTGCAGCCGGTACCCGTCGGCCCCTTGTCGGACGATGAAGTCGCGATTCTAGTTAATCAGGCGCCGGATCTTCGGCTGTTGCTTGCCCCCCAACATCCCGCCGCCGGTCTTGCTCGTAATCTCTATCGGCTATCCCGGTTGCTGAAGGTGCCGAGCGCGACCGAGGTTCGGACCGAAGCAGCAATGGCCGATTCGTGGTGGAAGAGAGCGGACGGCGCGTCGGCTGCGGAGGTGCGCGCCGCGCAGCGGCTGCTGGCAGCGCTCGCGGCGAGTGCCATAAAGGGAGAAGACGGGGTCGAGCTGACCGAGGATTCTTCTGCTCGGACGCATCTGCTTGAGGCACTGACGCTCAAGGAAGTGCGCCGCGACCGGCTAAACTTCTATCACGACGTGCTGCGCGACTGGGCGATCGGGAACTACATCGCAGAGAATCCGAGCCGTCTGGCCGCACTCGATCTGACTGTGCCGGTATCGCCGCGTGTGGCGCGCGGTATCGAGTTCGCCGCACGTCTCGCGCTCGAGACGGGGGCAGATTGCAGCGCCTGGACCGATCTGATCGCTCATCTGTCTCCGCGAGGGGCGCACGGATCATGGCGGCGCCAAGCCATCCTCGCCTTGCCGCGGTCGGAGGCCGGCTTCGAATTGCTCGAAAAGTGCAGCGCTGGTCTATTGGCAGACGACGCAGCTCGCCTTATCGAATTGTGCACGGCGATCGCGGCGGCCGAGACCGTGGCGACGGCAGACTTGATGACGATGCCGGACGGCTCCAAGGTCAATCTGCCGCGCTCGTATCGTACAAATAATACCGGGTCGGCAGTTCTGGTCCTGCGCTGGGTGGTGGCGCATGCTGCTGAGATTCCAATGTCGGCGATCGGCGCGGTGGTCGAGCTGGTCCAAATACAGGTCTATTTCCTCAAGCACCTTCGACCGTTCGCCGAGCAGACGGCCATCATGCTGTTTGGCTGGCTGCGTCAGCTTGATGTTCGCGACGCCGAGGTGACGATCCCCGGAGAGCGAAGCCTCGGCCGGGCGGCGAGCGACGCGTCGCGTAGCACGATAGAGCAGTTGCGCCTGATTGCGGTCTTGCTTGGCGAATTCGCGCCCGATCAACTGAAGACTTATTTAAGGGAGCTCGGCGCCGAGGGGGACAGCTACAAGGTCAAGGCGATCCGGCCGTTTTCCAAGGTGATCGCGCCGGTTGCGCCGGCCGAGCTTACGGACCTCATACTGTCGAGCCTCATTGACAAGCGGGAGCGGCGCGGCCGCCATGACCGCTCGATGGAGCGAGCCTTCACCTTCGCCGACAGCGACTATCTGCCGGCCTCGCCGGCGCAGCCGCCATTCCTCGATCTGTTGGAGTCCGGCGCTGCTGAAGGGTTGAGGCTGATTCGGACGCTGGTTGCGGAAGCGATAGCGTTCAACACCGACGGGTTTGCCCCGGAAGACGACGGCTACACCGTCGATCTCGGCCATGGCCCGCGCTTCTTTCCCTGGACTTCGAGCTACTTGTGGTCTCGCGACCAGAGCCACGAATATTCCGCGGCCTCCGGACTGAAGGCCCTCGAGGCGTGGAGCCAGCAGCGCCTCGACGACGGTGTACCCGTCGATGAAGTGCTCACCGACATCCTTGGACCCGAAGGCAGCTGTGCGGCCTATCTGCTGGTCGCAATCGACGTACTGCTGTCGCATTTCAGTGTCGGTCGTGACGTTCTCGCGCCGTTTATCGCAGCCCCTGTGCTGCTGTCTGCCGACCGCGCGCGGCAGACCCATGATCAAATCGGGTCGGGAATTGATTTCCCTATTGGGAAAGAGCCGGATGGAAAGGTCAAACTCGCCGACTTGAAAGCCCGCCCGTCACGGGGTGCGTCCTTGCTTGACATCGTCCCCAATTATATGGGCGACGACACCATTGCGAACCGTCTGCGTGAGCAACTGGGCGCCGCGATCGAGAACTTGGAGCCCTATGAGCCTTATTCGAACTGGGGCGATACGCGGTTCATCGCCCGCTGTGCCAACAACATGCTTCAACGGTCGAACTGGACAGACATCGGGGAGGGGAAGCTGGCCTATCAGCCGCCGGCGGATGAGGCCGCCCATCTTGCGGCGATGGAGAAAACGCGGGGCGAGTTCCTTCGATCTAGCGAAATCGAGGCGCGCGTCAGTCTGGCTATGGGCGGAGAAGGCGAACACGCCAACGCCTCAACGGCACGCGATGCGGTCGAGTATGCGGAGGGCGATCTTCCCGACGACAGTGATACCGATGCTCTCAAATCGCGCTCGACGAGGCTGGTCACGACTGCCCTGCTGGTAGCACGCGATGGGGATGACGATCTGCTCGTGACGCACGAGAAATGGGTTCGTCAGGTCATCTCGATCGCGTTGGAAGAGCAGTCCGATCGCGGGGGTGGTTCGCAGCTTGCGCTGCGCTTCAACCGCCCGGCGATCGCGACGCTTGCGCTGATCCATCTCTGGGGGCGCAAGGGGAGCAAAGCGGACCGAGATGCGCTGATCCGGCTCGCGACCCGCAAGGACCGCAGCGCCGCGCCGGCATTTTCCGCCGGCCTTGCGCGGATCCTCGAGATCGAGCCCAGGCTCTTCAAAGCGGCGATGCGCGTAGCCTTCGCAAGCACGACCTGGCGCTGGAAGAGCTATCAGGAGGAGGACGACGCCGAGCATGCGCGTTTCGAAGCAGAGCGGGCCGCGGCAATCGATGCAGCGGTCGCAGCCGAGGTCGCCTGGCTGGATGGCGGCGCCGAATCTGCGTGGCCGACATGGCCCAAGGAGCGTCCACATCTGCGTCGCGGCTCGCGTATTCGCGTTCCTAGACCAGTCCCACCGGCACAGTTCGACGAAGACGAGGCGATTGAGATCGTCCACGTCGACAGCGCGGCTGCGGCGCAGTGGCTGGCGATGATGCAGGCCGCGCCTAAGGGATCGATCGGCTGGCGGCAGGAGGTGGTCGCGGCCTATGCTGACTGGACCGCGCGGATGAACGGGTTGGGGCTGTCGGTTGATACCGAGATCGACCGCGATCCCCACGACTGGAACCTGCACTATTATGCGCTGTTCGCCGAGCGGCTACTCGACGGAACGCCTATGTCGTTCGATTCCGATCTGAAGCTCGTGACCGATTTGCCAGACGAGCCCTTCTGCGAGGTCGCGCAGACGGTCATGCATGCGGCCGACGCGCTCTATTTCAATGATCTCCAACGTACCGCTTCTCGGCCTGCCGATCTGCGCGCCAAGCTGGTGGAGCGGGTGATCGCGCTCAGGCGGTGGGAATATGCCGGCGATCCGGCCAGCTCGCGGATCGACATAGAAAGTGGCGGCATCATCGCGAAGATGCTCCTCAATACCCACGATCCATTTAACGGGACGCATAGCTATCTCCCGCCATTTCTCTTCGACCGCATCGACCCGCTGCTAGCCACAATGCGCCCCCTGCTGAGGGGCGGGCCGACGGTGTTCGTGGCGCTTTGCACTATGAAGCTGCTCCTCGTTGCGCCCCGGGCGCGACACCTCGACTTTGTCCTCGATGCAGTGGAGGCCTGGTTCGATCGCACCCGCGCGGCGGGCCTGTGGATCACCGCTGGCATCGGTGGTCGCGTCGTGCGCTGGTTCGATGCCGTGTTCGCCGAACAACCGAGCCTGCTGATCCAGGCGCATCCCGCGCGGGGCCGGATCGACCGCGCGCTGGGCAATCTGATCGGGGTTGGCGTCGCCGAGGCGCATGAGCTCGAGTTGCGGGTGGAAGCGGCTGCGGGCGACCCACAGGCATCGGTCGCGCGTCTGGATGGGAGAAGCTGAGTAGGTCCTCCTACGCGATCGGCGCGCAAGGCGAAATCGCGGGACATCAAGCATCGGCTCAAACAGCTCGGCCAGCGGAGGGTGAGTCGGATTGCAGATTAGCGTTCGCGCCGGCCAATGTGAAAATGGAAGCGAAATATCTTGCGCTGGGGTAGATATTGCTCCGCCCGCATAATTGCTGGCTATCTTTCGCTGTGCCAAGGCTGAGCTCGTGGATATTCTCGACTCACAGATCAATGCGCCGAGCAAGTGGCAAACCTTCGAGGACCTGTCTTGCGCCTTGTTCGCGGAAGTATGGAGGGATCCAACCGCGCAGAAGAACGGCCGGATCGGCCAACCGCAGCACGGCGTCGACGTATACGGCTCGCCCGAATGGAAGCCGGGTACATACTTCGGTGTTCAGTGCAAAGGCAAGGACCAAGGCTTTGGCGGAAAGCCAACTAAGGCCGAGTTCGATATCGAGCTCGGCAAAGCAGAGGCGTTCGCACCACCACTCGGGAAATGGTATTTTGCGACGACTGCCGAGGTCGATGCGGATCTCCAGGAGCACGCCCGCACTGTCTCCGCGGATCGGGTTGCCGTCGGCAAGTTCGAGGTAGATATTCTTGGCTGGGGCGCTCTCAAAGCCTTGCTGGCAAAGCATCCATCGGTCATCCGCCAATTTTACCCTGAGCTTGCGGCAGGCGCGGCTGATCTCGAGCGTGTGGCTGAGGCCGCCGAGGCCGCCTTGGGGTCAATCGAGGACCGCTTGCGCCGCGGCAGTGAAAGTCTCCAACTGCCCCGGTCGCATCTCGTTGCGCGCGCGTCGGTCTATCTTGCTGAGCATAATATCGTCCGCGTCACAGGTGAGGGCGGAGGTGGCAAATCGGCTATCCTGAAGCGCCTGGCACTTGAGCATTTGGGTCCGCTTTTTGTTCTGAAAGACAATAGGGTTCGGGCAGGCTCGCTCGCCGAATACCTGGTGCAACTCGGGATCGGCGAGACACCTACAAAGCTGTTCGAGCGCCTCGGACGCGGTGGCAATTTGCTGGTCCTGATCGACGGGGCCGACCGACTCCTGCTCTCGGAGCGGCGCGGGGTCGTGACCGACCTGCTGGCGCTCGCGGCACGTTATCTGGATGCCGGCAATTGGCGGATGATTACTTCCGCTCGCGCATATCAAGACCGGGACTTGGTGCTCGCCGCTCTCGATGACGCGGGGATCAGCAAGTCGGCGAGCCTTCCGGTCGATGCGATAGAAGAGGAGGATTGTGAAGCAGTTGCGGAAGCGTTCCCGGCCTTTGCATCTTTACTCAGACGGAATGATCTTGCCCAGCAGAACCGGCGGCTCTTTCTTCTTCGCGAGCTTTTAAAACTCGACGTACCGCCCGAGGGGCGCATTACCGAAATGGATTTAGCAGGAAAATGGGCTAATGCAGATCAGAATGATGCCCGCTTAACCGTTTGCCGGACCAAGGCTCTGTCGCAGATGGGGCGGTGGCTTGTCGAAAATCCGACGCGCGCGCCTGGGAGCTCCGTTTTCGATCCGGAAGGAGCGCTCTGCCTCATAAGCGAAGGCACGCTGCTTTCAGACCCTCGTGCCGACGCAATCACGCTTGCTTTTGACGTACACGAGGATTGGCTCATCGCCCGTGGTCTGCTGCCCGACTGCGACCGGCTTGGCGAACGTTTGCGCGACAGCGGTGAGCCGTTGTGGTGGCTTCGAGCGGTTAGGCTCCTCGGACAATTGTGTCTCGAGCAAGGCCACTATGTCCGTTGGCGCGAAGTGTATGCGGCGCTCGAAGCCGACACCTCAATAGATCCTGCCTGGGCTCGGGCCTGGCTCGTCGCGCCGCTCTATACCGAAGCCTCTAGCGCAATCCTTGACGATCTCGGTTCCGCCCTCGAAGCCGATGACTTCCGGCTGATCCGCCGTCTTCTTGACTCGCTCCTCGTATCCGAGACAAGGCTAGACGAAACGCTCCTACACTCTCCTCACCTTGCCCATTTTAGCGAAAGCCAACGCTACGCGATCGCAACCTATGGCAAGCAGCCGGTGTGGCGAAGCTGGGTTCCATTTCTACGTTGGTCGCTGCCGAAATGGTCCAATTGGCCGAAGAGTCTTGTTCCTCAGCTTGCCGAACCTGCGCGCGTTTTCTGCCGAGCAACGCTCAACTTCCCGAACGCCCATAGCCAGGCCATAGGACAGATCGTACGCCCTTGGCTGGATGAGATCGAGGAATGCCGTCACCTGCTCGGTTGGAGCGATAGACGCGAGCCTTTCGGGATCGATTTGCCGGACCGCGACGCTTGGAAGCTAATCGAAGAGAAACTTCGGCAGGCTCTGATATTCTGCGCTGAGTCGGACGCGCGCGGTGTCGAAGCCTATCTCGCGCGTCTGGCTAATGATCGGCGCCTCGGCAGCCCGCGACGCAAGTTGCTGAAATCCCCTGGTTTCCTGGCAGGTAAGTTTCCAGCCACGTGGGCCAAGCTTTGCGCCTGCCATTATCTGCCGCCGCGACGCCGCTCGCGTAACGATCAGTCGATCCTCGGGCGTGAGCTATTTAGTTTTTCCGACGCTCATAGCTCGGGGCTCCCTGACGGTCAGAGTTGCTACCCGCCTGGCCCATCACGCGCGGGTTTCCTTGAGTTGTTCGAGGCCGACGAAGTGTTGGCGCTGGATCTTTTCCATCGAATCGAACGGCGAGCCTCGGTCTTCTGGCGCTGGTACGCCCGCTGCCGCGACGGGGAACAACCGCTTGCGCTGACGCTCAAAATCGATGGGCATACCATCGCTCTCTGGGGTGACGAGACCGTTTACCGCTGGTCCCGAGCCGTACTCGGATCAAATATCCTGGGTTCGATGCATCTCGCGCTCGATGAATGGATGCATCGGCAAGCATCCAACGGACGGGATGTCGGCGACCTTATTAGGCTCGCTCTACAGCCCAACGGTCTGGTGGCGACGGCGGGTCTGTGTATTTCTCTCCTCAAGGCGCATGTAAACACGCCGGGTGCGATTGATCACGCTGCGCCATTTCTCGGGACGCCGCGGTTCTGGAACTACGACATTCGCAAGCATATCGACGACCAACAACCGGCGCATCGCATAAGCTACAGTTTCTCAGAGCGTGATCACCACTTCGATCAGGTCGAGGCGATCTTCGAGCGACATAAGGCGCAGTCGCCGATGTCGCACACGTTGATGCTTCCATTCCGCCTGAAGGCGGGCGAGACAGTCCAAGCCGAGTTCGACGCCTTGCGTGGCACGTGGAGTTTGGAGGATCTCGCCGAAGATAAGCGACAGCCGGCCGATTCATCATGGGTCGCGGCGAACGGGGAGCGGTTCGCACGCATCCTCTCCGACAGCGACCAGAATCAGGTCGAGATCAGCTACAATGAGGCCAAGCAGCGTATCGAAGCCCATATCAATCCTCCGGCCGAGCAGCTCAAGGTCATCGAGGCTGCAGAAGAAAACCGCCGCAGAATGGGACAGGTAAATCGGTTGGCGATGTGGGCAGTCCACTCGCGCGAGAAAGGTGGTATCGAGGAAGGCTTGACCCTCGAAGAGGCTATCGAACTAGCTGATCAAGTGATGGCCGAACCGCCCGAGGATGCCGATGATGGCGGATTCGGACTGGCCCGAAAGATGACCTCCTTCGCCATTGTTGGAGCAGCAGCAATTGTCGTCGCAAGGGCCGACATGGCGTTTCTCGATGCAAGGCTCGAATGGGCTCGCGAACGGCTTGAGGCGGGTTGTCAGAATCGGCGCTCGCCAGCGGAAGAACACTTTACTGTTGATGAGGCGCTACTCAGCTTCGACCCTCAGGATATAGGAGCATGGGGGCTCGCCGCGTATGCCTGCCGCCAGCGCAACGACGCCATCGAGCGGCGTGTCCTCGAACTTGCCGTCGATCGGCTGCATGGCCTTCAAAAGGCAGTGCTCGATGGACTTCTCTGGGACGCAAACCCGGACTTTGCTCGCCGGGTGACCTTTGCCACGCTGGATGTATGCGTGATCGACATCGGCCATTTCTGGTTTCAGGGCAGCGAAGAAAGGGCTGCGAGACGCATGGCGAGGAGGCGATTGAAGATTATCAAACGCGCTGCAACGCCATGTCCGGCAAACCGAGTTCCAGACCTTCCGCCGGCACCCTATCGGTCTCAGTGGGTACGCGGTCGCAAATGGTATCATCCGCCGCGCCGCGTTCGGCTGATCTCGCCTGTCGTGCTCGACTGGGGACGCGTGGCGGAAATTCTAGCCCGCCTCGACTGGCGTCGCCTTACGAGCGAGGCAACGGGGCGCGACGCTTTCGCGACCTATTTGAAGGGCCTCGTCGAATGGACACGGGACTATTCGGAAGACGAGGAGCCGCGGCAGCACGACCGCCGCTATCCCTTCGAATGGGCCCACAAGATGGCGAGCGAGGTCGGGCGCTTTGCGGCCTTCCACGGCGATGGGGCGATCTGGAAAAGTCTGACCCGGTTTGAAGAACGAGATCACGGCCGGGAACTCGTCGGCAACTATATGGAGGCGATCGCCCACGAACTAATGGTCAGCGAGCGGAGGCCCGACGCACGCTTCTGGTTCGCGTGGAAGCCCGCGGCGGAATGGGTCATGGCGACGGCCGTCCCATCTCGGCAAACCAATTATGATTCACTCGACAATTGCGTGGAGGCTGCAGGGTTCGTGGGCCCTTGGTCGACTCCAATTCCGCCCGGTTGGCTACATCTCGCAGATCTTCTGGAATGGATCGACACCTGGCAGCAATCGACACTTCATCTCCGCCGAGCGGCGTGGTTATCATTGCGTGTGGTCGAACGCATGTCGTTGGACGAGCGAGCTTCCATCTATACGCGATGGCTCGCCCGCCTTGTCGAGGCGCATGGCCGCGATCCGAAATTCTGGCAATATGATGATCTTGGCGACCGCGCCGCCGCGCTCGCGAAGCCGTTGGCCGATCACGCGGGCTGCGACAGGCCCGAGATCCGGCGCATATTGGCCATTATGGCCGACGCTGGTTCGAACGCTGCGCTTGCGATTGTCCCATTGTTTGCGCAGCGGAAGGGCCGTTAGCCAGGTCGCTCGACATCTCCGCGCTTCCCTAGCCCGGTAGATGTCGCCTGCTAACCTATCCGAAACCGAGCCATGCTAAACTTAGGCCTGACAAGGATGCTCTAACGGGTATAGTTCAGTCCGGACTGACCGTCGTTCGGCATCGGCCTGAGCAAGGTTGGACGCGGGGCTTTCGAGCAAGCGGAACAGCAGCTAATCGCGCAAAGCGCGCGGCTCTCGATTCCTGAAATCGATGCTCTCGCCGACGGGTTTGCACATGGCACCATCCAGCTGAACGACCTCCTGCATGGGCTGCTGAAATAATGGGACAGGCCAAACAAAAGAAGAGCCGCTACCAGCAACTGCTGGAGGACAACCCGCTGTGCTGCCTTTGTGGAGGCGTGACCAAGTCGTCCACGGTCGACCACATCCCGCCTCAGGCGTGCTTCCCGCGTGGGTTCTTCCCGGAGGGTTTTGAGTTCCCCGCGTGTGAGGCCTGCAACGGCTCGACCAAGAGGGAGGACCAGATATTCGGCTACTACATGCAGATGGGAAACCCCGACCTGTTCACCAACGACTTGTGGTCGATGTGGCGGCTGCAGGATGGCATCAAGAACAACTATCCGGCCGCGCTCCTGAACACCAAGCTCAGCAATCAGGCCAAGGCGGCGGCACTGGCTGAAATGGGGATTCATGTGCCAGCGGACGCCGATTTGTCGAACATGCCGTTGGCTGGTGTGCCTGCAGAGTTTCCTGCGGCGGCCACGAGGATCGGGCGGAAGATGGCGTGTGCGATCTACTACAAGGAAACGGGCGGCAAGTTCCTTACGAAGAAGCACTACATCTGGACCGCAACGGTTCACAGCAGCCATCCGCGCGCGTCGCAGCTAACCGACTACGTGAATAGGATGTTGCCTGAAAAAGAGGTTGGTGGCCGGGGCAACATCAAGGATTACGGCAGGCGGTTCGGTTACCGTTACGGGTACAAGGAGAAGGGGGACTTCATGATCTCCACCTCGCAGTTTGGAGTCGGGTTCATCACGATCTGTACCAGTGGCATCCTTGATAAGGGCAAAGAGCGGATACCACCCGAGGAGCTTCAGACCATTTTCCCGACGCCCAAAGAGCGGGCAGCTGTCGCTGATGCAAAGGAAGCGGAGAAGCCCGCAGCTGCCCCAAAGGCTTGATTGAGCCTAGTCCGCTACGCTGACGCTCACTTTGCCCGGTCCGTCATCGATATGTCGGCGTATGACCTGCCCGATGTCCGACCTGCCCTGCATCTCAAATGACAACGCGAGCTGTAGCAACTGGTAAGCGTTGCCGTTATCTTTCATGAACTGCACGAAAGCCTCGACCACAATTTGGTCGAACGAGCTGCCAGACGGGGCGTGCGCAATCACTCTTCTGGTGAAGTCTTCGATTTGGACCTGTGGAACGGCAGCAGTTAGCCGCCGCACCGTCTCCGGGCCGGTAAGCAACTGTTGCCGCGCCTTCTCCCGCCTCTTCGCTTCCAGCGCCTCCGCGGGCGTCACCCTGAAGGCAATTTTCTGGGTGCCCGTCTTGGCATCCGCCTCATAGCTGAAATCGAACTCGATACCGTTCTTGATAGCCGTGTCGGCGAGACGGAGGCCTGCCTTCGCAACCTTCGACATATGCGGCAGCTCAATCAGCGGACTTTGAGGCACCGCATGCGTGCCTTTGAAGAATCCCTTCAGTCCTGATGGCGATCCGGAGGTCCGGAGATGGCGCAGTGCCCGTTCCGGCGGCCAGCTCAAACGGCAAGATCTGACCGATAGTGTTGAAGAAGTCGGCGATGAAGCCGTGGATCCACTCGCACCGAAGCGTCTTGATTAAGGTCGACGCGACCTCCTC
>NZ_JAMYPW010000022.1:0-91458 GCF_040320565.1 Mesorhizobium sp. M0664 | reverse complement strand
ATCCACTGCGCCAGGTCGCGTTTGACCTCGGCAAGGTCGCGCCGGTCGTAGAACCATCTGAGCTCCATCAGGCAATCGTCGTCGACCTTGCGCGGCACGTAGTCGAGCGCGTTTCTGAGGAAGTGCACGTAGCAGCGCTGCCAGACCGCTTCGGGCAGCACTTCGCGGATTGCCGCCCTGAGCCCCGGATGGTCGTCGGAGACGACGAACTCGACGCCGGCGAGCCCGCGATTCTTGAGCCCCGTCACGAACTCGCGCCAGCTCGAATGGCTCTCCCGGTTGGCCAGCTCCACGCCCAGAACCTGGCGCCGGCCCTCCCAATCCACGCCGATCGCCACCAGCACCGCCTGGCTGGCGATCACGCCCGCCTCGCGAGCCCGCTCGTAGCGCGCGTCCAAGATGAGATACGGATAGCTTTCCTCGAGCCGCTGCGTGAAGAACGCCTTGAGCGCCTCATCCAGCCGCATCGTTGCCTCGCTCACCGTCGAGGCCGAGAAAGAGTGGCCGCACAGTTCCTCCGTCACCGCCTTCACCTTGCGGGTCGAGACGCCCTGCACGTACATCTCGACCAGCGCCGACACCAATGCCTTCTCCGAACGCTGGTAGCGCTCAAACAACTCCGTCGAGAACCGGCCAGCCCGATCCTGCGGAACGCGAAGCTCCAGCACCCCGACCCGCGTCACCAGCTTGCGCTCGTAATAGCCGGACCGGTAACTCGTCCGCTCCGCCGTCCGCTCGCCTTTCTCGGCCCCGATCGCCTCCGTCATCTCGGCTTCAAGAACCTCCTGCACGACACTCTGCAATGCCTGGCGAAAGCCGTCCTCATCCGACAACAGCAACGCTTTCAACTCGCCTCTGCTCAGTCTAACTTCTCGATTGGTCATGGCACTTCCCCTTCCACGGGAATCGGTGATCGCAACGTCACCACCGTGCCATGGCCGCTCGCCCTCAGAGCAGGCGCCGTTCTCCATCCAAAACTTTTTGCAGAACCTTCAGCACACTATCCAACCTCTGTCCCAAAATTGGAAGGCGCTCGGCGGCGAGAACGGCTAAAACGCCTGCTTTTTCGCCGGCAGCCCAACGCTTTCGATTGAAGGGAACCCGTTCCCTAGTCCGAAATGGTTACTTGCGCTGCAGCTAATGTAGTTACAATCTTGTGCAGTCGGAAGCTGCATGGGCCGGCTAAGCGCGAGTACCGTCTTCGCCGGCGTCTCAAGGCAGTCGACCACATTTTTGCGGTGCTCTAAGGGGGAAACAATGAGATTGACGATTGTTTGCGCGGCAATTGTGATGGCCGTATCCACCGCCGCCATTGCGCACGAGAAAAAGAGAGTGGTCAGTACAGAAGTAACGTCGGCCGGCGCCGACCTGTCGGGCAGCACGATCAAGAAAAACAGGGAAACAAAATTGGATTGCAGTTCAACCGGAACTGTCTCCAGCGCGATTTCGAAAGACAAATCGGAGCCGCGCCTGGGCTATGAAACAGTTAATCCTGCAATCATATCGATCTATTAGCTGAGGAAATAGCAGGCAGGTCTATCGGCGCTCAGGCTTCGGGAGCAGGGCACGAACCGACTCGCGACCATTGCCTGCGGACCATGTTCAAGCATCGATCAAGTCGGACGCCGCCGCGAAATCAGCCGTTAATCGCTTGGTGGCGGCGCTCGGCCTCATTGCGCATGCCTGCGCTCAATGTTTGATGCGGTCACGCATTGCGTACCAAAGCATGCCGAGCACATAGAGCGGGCCGCGCAGCGCCGTGCCGCCGGGGAACGGCAGCGGGCTTAGGGTCGAAAACAGATCGAGCCGCGAAGCATCACCGGTGATCGCCTCAGCGAGCAGCTTGCCCGACAGCGTCGACAGGATCACCCCCTTGCCCGAATAGCCATGCGCAAAATAGACGTCGCCATAGCGACCGACATGCGGCAGGCGCGATGTCGTCACCGAGACCAGCCCGCCCCAGGCGTGATCGATGCGGCGGCCGCGCAATTGCGGAAAGGTGTTTTCCATGTGCGGCCGCACGAAGCCGGCAATGTCGGCGGGCGGCGACGGCGTATAGCGCTCGCCGCCGCCGAACAGCAGGCGTCCATCCGCCGACAGCCGGTAGTAATTGACGACGAAGCGCGTGTCGGAGACGGCCACATTGCTTGGGATGACGTCGCTCGTGTCGCCCAGCGGCTCGGTGGCGATGATGTAGTTGCCGACCGGCATGATGCGGCTGTTGACGCGCGGCTCAAGCCCGTGGAGCAGCGCATCGCCGGCCAGTACGACATGCCTGGCCCGGACCGAGCCTTTGGCCGTCGAAACCCGGGGGGAAGCTTCCCGCTCCAGCCGCAGCGCCACCGAATTCTCGTGGATGGTGACGCCCGCCGCAGCCGCGGCGCGAGCAAGACCGAGCGTGTAGTTCAGCGGATGCATATGGCCACCGAGCTTCTCGTACATCGCGCCGTGATAAGGTGTGTTCACCATTCCGCGCGCCTGCGCTGCCGACAGCATCTCGACATCATGAAAGTTCATCACCGTAGAAAGGCACTCGGCCTCTTCTTCGAGGTCGCGCAGGTCGGAACCGTTGACCGCACCAGCCAGATGGCCGGTGAGCCTGAGGTCGCAATCGATGGCATGGCGCTCGATCAGACCGAGCACGAGGGCCCGCGCCTCGAAGGCGAGATCGAACAGCGCCCTCCCCCGTTCCGGCCCATATAGCTTGACCAGCCCCTTGGCGCCCTTGCGCAGGCCGGGGATCATCTGGCCGCCATTGCGCCCCGACGCCCCCCAGCCGATCTTGCCGCCTTCGAGCAGCACCACCTTCAGGCCGCGTTCGGCTGCATGAAAGGCTGCGGAGAGGCCGGTACAACCGCCGCCGACCACCACCAGATCGGCGTCGACGTCGCCCTGCAGCGCCGGATGGTCCGGAGCCGGATTGGCCGTCGCGACATAGTAGGATTTGCCGATATCCAGGCCGGAGTTGAAGCCCCCAGAATTGAAGCCCATCATCACACCTTGAGCAGCAGATGGTCGCGTTCCCAAGAGGTGACGACGCTCTGGAACAGGTCGAGCTCAACGCTCTTGACGCGCAAATAGGTCTGGAAGAAATCCTCGCCGAGCACCGCCCGAACCGGATCGCACGCAGCGAAGCGGTCGAGCGCCTCTTCCATGGTTTTGGGCAGCGTGCTCCTGCTGCGATAGGCATTGCCCGACGCTTCCGTCGAACGAGCGATCTTCTCCTCGACGCCGAGATAACCGCAAAGCAGCGAGCCGGCTATCGCCAGATAGGGATTGGCATCGGCGCCGGGCAGCCGATTTTCCACGCGCCGCGCGGTGCGCCCGCCGGCCGGCACACGCAGGCCGCAGGAGCGGTTGTCGTGCGACCACTCGATGTTGGCGGGTGCACTGTGGTTCGGCCGGATGCGGCGGAACGAATTCACGTTCGGCGCAAACAGCGGCATCACCTTGGGAATGTATTTCTGCAGGCCGCCGATGAAATGCCGGAACATCTCGGTGTCGGCGCCGTCACGCCCGGCAAACAGCGTGTTGGCGGCCTCGTCGACGACAGACATGTGGAGATGCATTGAGCTGCCGGCTTGTGCAGCTATCGGTTTGGCCATGAAGGTCGCCTGCATGCCACATTCCTGCGCGGCCTGGCGCGTCATTCGCTTGAACAGCAACACCTTGTCTGCCAGCGGCAGCGCGTCGCCATGCAGGAAATTGATCTCCAGTTGGGCCGTGCCCGATTCATGGATGAGCGTGTCGAGCGGCAGTCCGGCTGCCGCAGCATAGTCATAGAGGCGCCGGATCACCGGCTCGAATTGCTCCAGTGCCGCCATGTCATAGGGATGCTGCACGCTTTCGGAGCGGCCATTGCGCCCGACCGGCGCCGTCACCGGCCTGTCGGGATCGGGATTGGGCGCGGTGAGATAAAATTCAAGCTCCGGCGCCACCACCGCCCGCCAGCCGCGCTGGCGATATAGATCGAGCACGGCCCGCAACACGTGCCGCGGCGAAGCCATCCACGGCCGGTCGTCCATGTGGAACGCATCGGCGAAGACATAGGCCTTGCCTGGCCCGCCACCGGGCGCCAGACAGAGTGTTGCGACATCCGGCACCATCCGCATGTCGGGGTCCTGGTAGGCGAACCCCTCGTCGACGGAACCGGAATAGCGGCCGTCGATGCTGACCAGGAACGCGCTGCTCGGCAGATAGAGTGCTCGGTCCTCGATCGCCTTGAGGAACTTGGCCGCTGGCAGGGCCTTGCCGCGCAGCACGCCGTTCATGTCGGGCACCAGGCACTCGACCTCGCTGACAGCGTGAGCGGCCAACCAGTCTTTCGGGTCGTTGGTGCCGTTCATGGTCGAGGCATCCGTTGTTGTGGTGTCAAGCATCAGGTCGGGTCCTTGCAAGAGCGAGAATGGCTTCGGCAGCCACGTCCGTTCCGGGTGTCAGCGCCATATGCACTGCATTCTCCCGGAGGCGTGCGCGCATTGCAGCATCGGCCATCAGGCCAAGAATGCTTCGCTCCAATTCGTCTTCCGTCCAGCCATCGCGGCTGATGTGGCGCCCGACGCCGGTTTCCTCGGCACGTTGCGCATTGTCATGCCCGTCCCAGCAATAGGGCATGACCAGCGACGGCACACCGAAACGCAGTGCTTCGCAAAAGCTGTTGTTGCCACCATGATGAATGAAGAGGTCGCATTTCGCCACGACCGAAGGCTGTGGAAACCAGGCATCGAGATAGACATTGTCCGGAACGGCGCGATAGCTGTCGCGCAGACCTCCGGCATTGACAATGAAGCGGGCCGGCAGCCTGTCGAAAACGGCGAGCATCCGCTGGATCAGGCCGACATCCATGGCGCCAAGACTACCGAAACTGACATAAACCAGCGGTCCGCCATCGCGCGGAAAAACCGGCACGTCGAACGGCCCTTCCGAGCGAACGCAGCCTTCGAGATAGACGAAGCTGGCAGGGTCGAGCGGCTCGGCGCGCTGCCTTCGCACAATCGTTGGGGTCAGCAGCAGATTGAGGGCGGGCGAAGGTTCCAGAAAAAGACCCGTCGGCAAGGGCGCAAGACCGGCGTCGGTCCGAAGCCGATTGAAGCGGTCATGGGCCGGAGCGACCGCTGCCAGGTAGCGCGCCTCGAACGCCGCGCGGCTCGGGTCGTCGGCGGCGAGACCGGACAGATAGGGTGGCACATTGGCATCGGGAAGCTCGGTTTCGGCGCAGGAGACGACGCGCACCCACGGGCAGCCGGCTGTCGCCAATGCCGGGAACATGACGACGTTGTCGAGCACCACGGCGTCCGGCTTCAGCCGCGCCAGCAATTGGCGCAGCGGCGCCTCGGCGTTGACCGCAGTGTCTACGATTGCTTGCCAGGTCGGGGCAACGTAGGTTTCGAGCTGATCGATGGGGCTCAGCCTGAAATGCGGCAGATGACGGCGCACGAAGGCCTGCCAGTAGCTCTGGCGTTCGCTGTCGGTCAACGGATCGTCAGTCGGCAACTGGTATTCCTGAAACCCATAGTCGGCGAACACGCCAGAAAAGCCGGCATGGCAGATGAACACCGGACGGGCGCCACGAGCGCGCAGGGCCTGCGCTATGCCAACGCAATTCAGCGCAGCGCCGAAGCTCGCTTCCGGAAACAGTGCGATGGTCGGGCTGCCTTTGCGCATGATCCTCGTTATTCCGGCCGGCTGATCATGCCGAACAGCGCGGGCGCCCCGCGACTAGCCGCCTGCGGTCGCTGGCTGCGTGAAAGCCGCAGATGGACCCGAAGCAGATCGGCTGCAACCTCGTACTGCTGGCTCTCCAGATGGTCGAGTATGGTCAGATGCTCGCGCAATGATTGCTTCAGCCGGAAGACATTGACGCCGGCATACGTTCCCGGCAGCCGGCGCAGCCTGAGATGATCGGCCAACGCCTTGGCGACGAAGCGGTTGGCGGAGCCACCGGCGATCATCCCGTGAAAATCGATGTCCAGCCGTTGGAACTCTCTGGAATCGAATGCCGCGTCGGGCAGAGCCAGCAGCATTTCCATGCCCTGTCGCAAGGCTGCCGCGCGCGTCCCATCCAGCCGGAATCCAGGCGCCAGAAGGGCGGCGGGTTCCAGCAACAGCCGGAATTCATAGCTCTCCCCTTGTGCGCCAAGATCGTCCGGCGCTCTCCTGAAAAGCCAGGACTGCCCCGGCGCGCGGTCCAGAAGATTTTCCTCGGCCAGTTTCTTCAGCGATTTTAGTACCGTCCTGCGCTCGGCATTATACCGTCGCATCAGCGCGCCGACGGTGACCGTCTGGTCCAGTCGGCGCGCCGAGCGGTCTCGCAGGATCATGTCGGCAAGTTCATCCTCCTCGGCGCTCGGCAGGTCGGCGGCGACGGTCGCCTGGCTCGTGAGGTCTACCGCCAAGCGATAGCCGGACTCAGCCTCCCATCGAACCACGCCTTTTTCAGTGAGCAGACGCAGCGCGGCCCGCACCGGAGTTCGGGATACGTTGCAGAGCGAAGCGATCTGCTGCTCCGGGAGATGAGCGCCGGGTTCAAAGCCGCGTTTCCGGGCCACATCGAGAATGCGCTGTGCAAGGTCGAGATGGTTGGTACGGGGACGTCGAGCTGCAACTTGCATGGCAATTCTCGTGAAGGATTTGGCGGCTGAGATTTGGCCGATTGCCCTTGCGGATGCGATCGGCCGGGATTCACCGTAGTTTGACAAATTATGGATTGACGTACTTTTTTCTGCAATAGTACTGTGAGATCAATCGGCAATAAAAGACCGGGGAACAGGATCAAAGCGGCTACGGCTGCAGGCGCTGGTCCGACGACTAGTTCGATGATCAACCAGAATGGGAGTCTGTCATGACCACCACCCACCTGCGGCACCGTCCGTTAAGGAAGTCCTTGATCGCACTTGGCCTTGGCCTGGCGCTGTCAGCGCCGGCGGCTGCCTCCGACCTCGTTATCTCCAACTGGGACGGCTACATGGCGCCGGATGCCATGAAAGCTTTCAAGGCGGCGACCGGTGTCTCCGGTGAAGTCGTGGTTCACGCCACTAACGAGGAGATCATGGGCAAGCTCGTCGCGTCCGGCGGCAAGGGCTATGACGTGGTCTTCGTCTCCTCGCCCTTCGCCGAAGTGCTGAACAAGCTCGGCCTGATCGAGGCGATCGACCATGCCAAGATCCCTAACCTCGCTAATCTCTATCCCGAGGCGGCGAAGCTGCCGCACGACGCCGGCAACAATTTTTCCGTGCCCTACACTTGGGGCACCACCGGCCTTTGCTACCGTTCGGATCTGGTGAAGGCGGAGCCGGTCAGCTGGAACGACCTTCTCGCCCCGTCCGATGCGCTCAAGGGCAAGACGACGATGCTGGCGACCGACCGCTGGCTGCTTGCCGCCGGCCAACTCGCCAAGGGCTATTCGGTGAACGAGACCGATCCGGCAAAGCTCGGCGAAGTCAAGGACTTGCTGATCTCGGCCAAGAAGACCTTGCTGGCCTATGACGACACGACCTTTTATTCAAAGCTGGTCTCGGGCGAGGCGCTGATGGTTCAGGCCTGGGATGGCTGGTGCAATTACGGGATCGCCGAGAATCCACAAATTAAATACACCATACCGAAAGAAGGCTCGGATCTCTGGGTCGATACGATGGTCGTGATGAAGGCATCGGCCAACAAGGACGCCGCCTTCCAGTTCATCAACTTCATGCTGGACGCCAAGAACCACGCCTGGGCGGCCCAGAACATCGACTACAAGGTACCGAACAAGCCGGCCATGGAAAGCCTGCCGGCGGATTTTCTCGCCAAATTTCCCAATATGAGCATGCCGGTGGCAGCGTTGGTCAAGTTCGAGCAGTTGCGCGATGTCGGCGATGCCCAACGCGACTACTCGAAGATCGTCAGCGAAATCAAGGCCGCGCAATAACCGACATCAAAATCAGAAATCCCGGTCGACGGCGGGGTTTTCGCCGCCGACCGTTGAATGCGGTACCGCAATCTTGTCCCAAACAAGACTTCGCTCATTCTTGCTGATGACGCCGGCGCTGGCCTGGCTCACCGCCTTGATGGTCGTGCCATGCGCGCTGGTGCTGGCGCTCGCCTTCTTTCGGCGCGGCATCTATGGCGGCATCGATTACACTTTCACGCTGGAGAATTTCGGGCTGGTGTTCGACCCGCTCTATGCCGGCATCTTCCTCAATTCGGCGCGCATTGCCGGCACGGCAACCCTGGTCGCGGTGGTGATCGGTTATGCCGCCGCCTATGCGATCGCGGCAGCACCCCGGCAACGGCAGCCGGTGTTTCTGTTCTTTGCCGTCTTGCCCTTCTGGTCCAACTACCTGATCCGTACCTATGCCTGGATCGTGCTGCTCAACCGCGAAGGGCTGATCACACAACTGCTGCGCTGGTTCGGCTACACCGGCGAGCCGCCGTCGATGCTTTATACCGAAGGCGCCGTCATCGCCGGTCTGGTCTACAACTATCTGCCCTTCGTCATCCTGGCCTGCTACGCGCCGCTGTCGCGGCTCAATCCGGAGCTCGCAGAGGCCTCGCGCGATCTCGGCGCGTCGGCCGTGACCACATTTCGCCGGGTCATCCTGCCAGTGACCGTGCCGGGTATCGCCGCCGGTGCTGTTTTCGTCTTCGTGCTGTCGATCGGCAATTTCGTGACCCCTGCTCTGCTCGGCGGTGGGCGCTTCCAGATGATCGGCAATGTCGTCTACGAGCAGTTCCTGACCGCCAATGACTGGCCCTTCGGTGCGGCACTGGCAATGGTGCTGATCGCCATCATGCTGCTGGTGCTGACGGCGCAGGCCCTGGCTGCTGATCGCGCCTCGGGCCGTACCGCCGAAGCGAGAGGAGGCGCCGATGGCTGAGCGCTCCCTCGCCACGAGGCGCGCGCTCTGGCTCGTGCTTTCACTGGTCCTGGCCTTCCTCTACATCCCGATCGCCGTGCTGGTGGCGCTGTCGTTCAACCAAGGCGGGCTGCCGACCGTCTGGTCGGGCTTTTCGCTGAAATGGTATGTCTCGCTAATCGGAAACGCCGCAATCCTTTCTGCCGCGCTCAACACATTGATCGTGGCGCTTGTCTCGACCGCCATCGCCACGCTGCTCGGCACGCTGCTGGCGATCGGCGTCGAAATACGCCGGCAATACGGCAAAGGTCTCGAGGCGCTGATCTTTGCGCCGATGATCATTCCCGACATCGTGCTGGCGATCGCGCTGCTCAGCTTCTTCTCGATGCTTGATCTCACCTTGGGCCTGCACACCATCATCCTGGCCCATGTCGTCTTCAATCTCGCCTTCGTCTGCTCCGTGGTGCGCGCGCGGCTGAAAAGCTTCGACTGGTCGATCGTCGAGGCCTCTGCCGATCTCGGTGCTTCCGCGCTCACGACATTTCGGCGGGTGACGTTGCCGGTGATCCTGCCTGCCGTCGTCGCCGGCGCGCTGCTCGCCTTCACCCTTTCGGTCGACGAATTCATCATCGCCTTCTTCACCGCCGGCGCCGGCCGCGCCTCGACCACGCTGCCGATGCAGATCTATTCGATGATTCGCTTCGGCATCACGCCGGAGATCAATGCCTTGGCGACTATCGTCATGGCGGTCTCAATCACCGCGCTGACCCTGTCGCAGCGGCTCAACCGTGGGGTGATCGGCCAATGAACGAGCCCCGCACGCTGCTGGCGATCGACAACGTGTCGAAGAAGTTCGGCCGGGTGACGGCGGTCGACGGCATTTCGCTGGATATCCGCGAGAACGAATTCTTCGCCTTGCTTGGACCTTCGGGCTGCGGCAAGACAACGCTGCTGCGCATGCTGGCCGGCTTTGAGACGCCCAATGACGGGCGCATCCTGCTCGACGGCCGCGACATCGGCAGGACCCCGCCCAATAAGCGGCCGGTCAATCTGATGTTCCAGTCCTATGCGCTGTTTCCGCATATGAGCGTCAGGGCCAATGTTTCCTACGGCCTCGAAATGGAACGCTTGCCTGCAAAGGAAATCCGCTCCCTTGTCGACGCCATTTTGGCGACGACCGAACTCGTTGCCTTCGCCGACCGCAAGCCGGAGCAATTGTCCGGCGGGCAGAAGCAGCGCGTCGCGCTTGCCCGAGCGCTGGTCAAGCGACCACGGCTGCTTCTGCTCGACGAACCTCTTGGCGCGCTCGACAAGAAATTGCGCGGGGCCATGCAACTGGAGCTGAAGCGGCTGCAGCACGAGGTCGGCATCACCTTCGTCATCGTCACCCACGATCAGGAGGAATCGCTCGTCATGGCCGACCGTATGGCAGTGCTCAGGGACGGCAAGCTGCTGCAATGCGATACACCCCATGCGGTCTACGAGCACCCGGGGGACCGTTTCGTCGCCGACTTCATCGGCGTCATGAATTTCGTACCGGGCAAAGCCGCCGGCGACGGCGTGCTGGCAAGCAACGGCGTGCGGATCGCCGGCGATGTTCCCGCAACAATTTCGCCCGGCGCTGCGGCGGTAGCTTCAGTGCGGCCCGAACGCATCCGGCTGTTCCCGTCGGCAGAAACGGCCAACCGTATCTTCGGCGCGGTCGAGGCGCTGGCCTATCAGGGACTCGATCTGCAGCTGCACGTCCGCACCGCCCTGTCGCCAAAGCCGTTCCTGGTGCGCGTCACCGCCGACGCCGCCGACCGCCGCCCGGTCTCGTCGGGCGATACAGTCGAGCTCGGCTGGGATGCGGCTGACGTCAGAATTTTCGCGGATTGATCGAAGGAGAACCTCTCATGGCGCAGAAGACGATCGCGTTCTTTCCGGAGGCCGCCTATGGCCCCGCGCTCAATTCCGTCGGCATAGCCCAGGCGATCGAGGCGCGCGGCCACAGAGCGGTGTTCCTGTCGGACCCCGGTTTCGTCGACGTCTACAAGGGCTACGGCTTCGAGGCTCATCCGGTGAACCTGTCCGAGCCGATGCCGCCGGAACAGATGGCCAAGTTCTGGGAAGACTTCATCAACGGCCACATCCCGAACTTCCGCAAATCGCCCTACGACCAGGTCGACAATTACGTGAAGGATTGCTGGACGGCGATCGTCGACAGCGCCAAATGGGCTGAGAAGGATCTGCCTGGCGTGCTTGCGACGATCAAGCCTGATGTCATCTGCGTCGACAACGTCATCCTGTTCCCGGCAATCAAGCAGTATGGCAAGCCCTGGGTGCGCGTCATCTCCTGCTCGGAAAACGAGATCGAGGACGAGGACATCCCGCCACATCTGTCCGGCTGCGGCGAGAACGACCACGCCTGCCATCGGCGTTACCGCGACCATTTCAACGCCGTCATCAAGCCGATCCATGACGACTTCAATGCGTTTTTGAAAGCGAACAACGAAGCGCCGTATCCGATCGGCCAGTTCTTCGAGGCCTCGCCGTACCTCAATCTGCTGCTCTATCCCGAGGCGGCGAAGTTCAAGCGCCGCTATCCGCTCGACCCGGCAAAATTCCAATATCTGGAAGGCTGCGTGCGGCAGGAGAAGCCCTACATCGTGCCGGTTTTTGCGAAGAATAATGACGGGCCGCTGCTCTATGTTTCCTTCGGCAGCCTTGGCGCCGGCGATGTCGATCTGCTGAAGCGCATCGTCGCAACGTTGGGCAAGACGCGCTACCGGGCGCTGGTCAATGTCGGCGGCTACAAGGAGCAGTACGCGCAAGTGCCCGAAAACGTCATCGTCGAGAGCTGGTTCCCGCAGCCATCGGTCATCCCGCAGGTCGATGCGATGATCCATCATGGCGGCAACAATTCGTTCACCGAGTGCCTGTATTTCGGCAAGCCGGCGATCATCATGCCCTACGTCTGGGACGGCCACGACAATGCGACGCGGGTCGAGGAGACCGGCCACGGCTTCGGCATGCCGCGCTACGACTGGAGCGACGCCGAGCTCATCGCCAGGATCGAAACCTGCCTGACCGACCCGGCAATCAGGGCCAAGCTGGCCAAGACGTCGGCCCAGATGCAGTCGCAGAACGGCCCGGAGAAAGCGGCTGCTTTGCTGGAGAAATTGCTGTGATCTCTGCCCCACACCTCCACCAAGCCTCGACCCGCACCGACCTCGTCGACTGGGGCACCCAGCCCGACGCGCTGGAAGGCGCTTCGCACTCCACCGGCAGGCTGGTGCACAAAGGGCCGAACAACCAGCCGGAATCCGGCATCTGGGTCTGCACGCCCGGTCGCTGGCGGCTGGCGATTCCGCGCGACGAATTGTGCCATTTCGTTGCCGGCCGTGCGACCTACAGATCGGTCGACGGCGAGGTGATCGAGGTATCCGCCGCCACGGTTGTCATGTTCCCGGCCGGTTGGACCGGCGAATGCACCGTCCACGAGACCATCCGCAACGTTTACATGCTGGCCTAAAGCCGGCCACTGGAGCTCCCGACATGCCGACACCGATCATGAAATCGCCGCTCGCCCTCACCGACCTGGTCGACTGGGGCGTCATCCCCACCCTGATCGACGGCGAATCCCGCAGTTCCGGCAAGCTGCTGCACAAGGGGCCGGAGGGCCGCTCCGAATGCGGACTGTGGGTCTGCACGCCGGGCAAATGGCACTGCCACGTCACCCGCGATGAGTTCTGCCATTTCCTCGAGGGACGCTGCACCTATGTCCACGAATCCGGCGAGGTGATCGAGATCGAACCGGACACCGCAGCGTTCTTTCCGCAGGACTGGAAAGGCGTCTGCACCGTCCACGAGACCATCAAGAAAGTCTACATGATCCGCTGAACCTTCACGATAATTCTACCCTACCGGACACGTGACGCCGTTTTCTCCGCTTCCGATGCTCATGGACTTTAATCTCCGCTCCGCTTCGGTTCTCGAAAACCACGCCGCCTGTCTCGGCAGGGTGAATTCTCAAAAAGGTTCCGTGCACACGGGAGGACAGAATGGACTTTTCACCTGACCGGCCGACCTTCTTCGTCAATCCGGATTATCGGCCAATGACCGGTGCGGCAAAACCGGTGATCGATCCGGCGACGCTCGAAACCGTCGGCGCGATCACCGCAGCCAGCGACGGCGAGATCGACGCCGTGCTCACCGCAGCGACCAAGGCGCAAACGGCCTGGAAAAAGCTCGACGCCAAGAGCCGTGCCCGGCATCTGCACGCCGTCGCCAACGCCATCGAGGCGGCCGACTTCACGCACTGCGCCGAGCTGATGGTGCGCGAGATGGGCAAACCCTATCCGGAGGCGATCGGCGAGATCGCCAATTGCGCGCCGATCTTCCGCTATTACGCCGAAATGGCGCGTGACGACGCCGGCAAGATCGCCGGCACGACGCAGGCCGGTTCGTTCCAGTATGCCCGCTACGAGCCCTACGGCACGTCGGTGCACATCATGCCTTACAATTTTCCGATCCTGTTGATGTGCTGGACCGTCGCCGCCTCGCTTGCCGCCGGCAATGCCTGCGTGATCAAGCCCGCCGAAGCGACAACATTGTCGACGCTGGATTACATGACCGTGTTCCGCTCCCTGCCGAAGGGCCTGGTTTCCTGCATGCCAGGCGGAGCAGCAACGGCGCAGGCGCTGATCGCCTCGGACCGCACGCATGCGGTTGCTTTCACCGGTTCGGTCGCCGCCGGCAAGGCTGTCGCCGTCGCATGTGCAGAGCGCATGAAGCCTTGCGTTATCGAGGCCGGCGGCAGCGATCCCCTGATCATCAGCCAACACGCCCCACTGGACGTGGCGGCTGCCGGCAGCGTCACGGCTGCCTTCCATCTCACTGGCCAGGTCTGCACTTCGGCCGAACGGTTCTTCGTGGTTGATGCCGTTCACGACCGCTTCGTCGATCTGTTTGCCGAGAAAACGCGCGCGCTGCGTATCGGCAACGGCCTCGACAAAACCGAGATCGGACCGCTGGTCAGCGAGGCCGCGCGTGCGAAGGTCATCCGGCTGGTCGACGATGCAATCCGCAGCGGTGCCAAAGCGATCACCGGCGGACGCATTCCGCCGGCACATAATGTAGGCTGGTTCTACGAGCCGACCATCCTGACCGGCATCACCGCCGATATGGCAATCGTGCGCGAAGAGTGTTTCGGGCCGGTCGCCGCAATCTGCCGGGTCAAGGATTTCAACCAGGCGATAGAGCTTGCCAACGACAGCCCCTTCGGTCTCGGCGCCTCGGTCTTCACCACCGATCTAGCCGAAGCGCATGAGGCCGCGGAGCGGCTCGAGGCCGGCATGGTCTGGGTCAACAATCCGCTGATAGACAATGACGCGTTGCCGTTCGGGGGCTGGAAGGCTTCGGGCCTCGGCCGCGAGCTCGGCCGCCAGGGTCTGGATGCATTCCGCCGCTCGAAGATGGTCATCATCGACCACAGACCGGAGATTCAGGGCTGGTGGTATCCCTATCCTGACAGCTGGTTCCGCGAGGCAGGCGGGCGCAAGCATGTTTGACACGACTATCTTCGGGCGTGCTGCTAGCTAATTGTTTAGGATATCCGCCTCCGCCGAATGTAGCCGAAGGCTGGTGAGATCGGAATCAGAAAGGCCACCTGCGCTCAACGGCCATTCGCCCGGCGGACCCGCCAGATGACATTACCGACGTCGTCGGCGACGAGCAGTGCGCCAGTCTGATCGATAGCGACGCCGACCGGCCTGCCCATCGCCTCGTCATTACGCCCGATGAAGCCAGTGAGCACATCTTCCGGAGGACCGCTCGGTTTGCCACCATGGAACGGCACGAAGATGACCTTGTAGCCGCTATGCACGCTTCTATTCCACGAGCCGTGCTGGCCGACGAAGGCGCCGTTGCCGTAGGCCGGACCGAGCCGCGCGCCTTTGGAGAAGGTCAGTCCCAGCGAGGCGGTATGAGAGCCCAGGGCGTAATCGGGCTTGATCGCTGCCGCCACGAGATCGGGGGGCTGCGGCTTGACGCGTTCGTCGACGTTCTGTCCGTAGTAGCTGTAGGGCCAACCGTAGAAAGCGCCGTCACGAACCGAGGTCATGTAATCCGGCACAAGGTCGTCGCCGATCTCGTCACGCTCGTTCACGGCGACCCAAAGCTGGCCAGTCTCAGGATTCCAGGAGAGCCCGTTCGGGTTGCGCAGGCCCGAGGCGAAGACCCGAGTGCGGCGGGTAGACCGATCCACTTCAAGGACAGCGGCGCGGTTCTTCTCGGCGGCTATGCCGTTTTCTCCAACGTTGCTGTTGGAACCAACGGTGACATAGAGCTTGCGTCCATCCGGAGTTGCGATCACGTCCTTGGTCCAATGATGGTTGAGGTCCCCGGCCGGCAAGTCGATGATCTTTTCCGGCGACGTGCTGACTCGGGTCTGGCCATTGGAGTAGGGGAAAGCGACGAGCGCGTCGGTATTCGCGACAAAGAGTTTGCCTTTGGACAGCGTCATGCCGAAGGGCGAATTGAGGCCTTCCGCGAACGTCGTGCGCACATCCGCAATGCCGTCGCCATCGGTGTCGCGCAGGAGCGTGATGCGGTTGGCGCTTTTGGTCGCGGCGCCAGCCCGCTTCATAGCCAGGTCCATGAAGACCTTTCTAAGACTGAAGCCTTCATCATGCTTGGCAGGGGCATTGGTTTCAGCAACCAGCACGTCGCCGTTCGGAAGCACATGTAGCCAGCGCGGATGGTCGAGGCCGATGGCGAAGGCGTTCACCGTCAGCCCCTTCGCCGGGGTCGGCATACCTTCTTTCTGCCAGCCTTTCGCCTCGGCGATGTTAACAGTCGGGATCAGCGTCGGTCTTGGTTTCGGTAAAGTGGGGTTGGGGCCATAGCCGGTTATTGCCCTGGTTTTTTGCGCCGGAATGCCAGCGCAGCTTGCCATGACGGTGCCCAACACCGCTACGAGTACGCTTCCTCGGAAGCCGGCATGCATCGGACGTCCTCCGCATGGATCTGTGTCGCGCTCTTTGTGTAAACGGAAGTCAGTGGCTTATTCTTCCAATTGCTTCGAAACAGCGGCGCTCGTGATCCTAGGAACCAGGAATTCGCGACAGATCTGCTCTCGGTAGAAATATGGCGCGAGAAGATTGTGGCAACCGCGCGAATATCTGTCGCGCGATATGAATCTCACATTCGTGTCGCGCGAAATCGATACGGCTTGCGCTGTTCGGTATCGAGTTGCTCATGGGCCAACATGCGTTCGAATGGAAGGAGACCGTGAACGGCGGGACCCACAATGACCCACCGATTGCGCCATCTGGTGAAACAGCTGTTGTTGCTGCTTAGCAAGACGCTGCCAATCTGCTAAAGTCTGCGGTGGGAGGAGACGGATATCCAATCGCTGCCGATAGCACATCCAAGTGTAGCGAAGGCGACACCCGGAGCATCACTTTCGCTCGCCTATTCCCTCGCGACGCTCTGCTGGCTCCTGTCGGCCGGCGTCTATATCGCCGCCAAGTGGGTTGCCCCCGAGATGCCGCCTTGGGCGCTCTGCTTCTGGCGGCTGACGCTCGCGTGCGCGATCCTGCTGCCGATCGTCCATCGTCATCACGGGGCGATGCTCGTGCTGATCCAATCCCGGGTGATCGAGGTGCTGGTCATCGGCACTATCGGGCTAACCTTGTGTCAGGGCATGATCTACACGGGCCTCAACTACACCAACGCGACGACCGCCGGCATCATCATGGCGCTGTCGCCGATCATGACCATGGTGCTTGCCCGCTTCGCGCTCGGCGAGCCCCTTGGTGTCTGGAAAGCGCTTGGAGCGCTGGTCGCTCTGGCTGGGATGGTGGTGATCGTGGCGCGCGGCGACCTTGCCGCGCTGATGCAGCTGCAGTTCAATTCCGGCGAGTTGTGGATCGTCGGCAGCGCGTTTTGTTGGGGCCTCTACACCGTGCTGCTGCGTCGCGCCAAATTCGCTATCGAGCTTCTGCCGATGGTGGTCCTGCTGCTGGGAGCCGGCGCGCTGGCCGCACTGCCCTTCTATCTCTGGGAACTGTTTTCCGGGGATCGTTCGGCGCTGCATGCGAACGGCCTTCTGGCTCTCGCCTATGTTGCCGGCCCCGGCGGTGCTCTGATGTACTATCTCTACAACCGTAGCGTCGAGACGCTTGGTGCGGGGCGCGCCAGCATGCTGCTCTATCTCCAGACCGCCTTCGTCGCCGTTCTCGCTTATCTGGTCCTTGGCGAAAGCTTGCACGACTACGATCTCGCCGGCGCCGCCTTCATCATCGCCGGCCTGCTGCTCGCCACCGCGATCAAGCCGAGACAGCGCACGGTGCGTGTCGCGTAGGCAAACATCAGTTCCGCTGCTTCGGCGAGCAGCTCGCAAAATCAGAGCGCCACCCGAAGCAAGCCGGGTCACTGAAGTCGGCTGTTGTGACGCAGCACGAGGCCGACCGCGCCGAGCAATGCGTCGTTCTCCGTGTGCTTGCCAACGATTATCCGCGTGCGCAGCGCAGGCGCCACATCGCGGGACTTGATGAGCGTGTGGCGTTCATATGATGCGATCAGTGGCGCCAGGAGAATGTCGCCCGCCAAGGCCATGCGGCCGCCGATGATGATGAGCGGCGGATTGAGAACCGAACCGATCAGGCCAAGGCCACGGCCGGCGAACTCGGCGGTGTCCTCGATCATCCGCAGCGCCCTCACGTCGCCCTGCTCGGCCATCATGATCACGTCGTCCATCGTGACCGGCCGCCGCAGGATGCGCGAAATCTGCTCGAGCGGTCGGGCAAAGCTGGCATAGAGCTCCAGGCATCCTCGATTACCGCACCGGCAAAGGTCGCCGCTGGGATCGATGCTGATGTGCCCGAATTCGCCGGCGCCGCCGGCGATGCCGCTCACCAGCCGACCGTGCTGGACAATGGCCCCGCCGACGCCCAGATCGACCTTGAACAGCACGAAGTCGTCCTGGCCGACGGCCGCACCCCACATCAGCTCCGCAATGGCCGAGCAGTTGCTCTCATTGTCGGCGAAGATCGGCTGTTCGAGGACCGGCCCGAACACATCGCGGATGTTGACCCCGGCCCAGGTCGGAACGATACTCGCGCGCAGCACCACTCCTTCGCGGCTGACTGGGCCCGAGACGGAGACCCCAACCCCCAGGAGCCCCGCCATCGGCAGACCGTTCTCTTCATAGCATCGGGCAATTACTGACTTGGCGAGCTGGGCCGCTTGTTGCGGCTGGTAGTCCAGACCCATGGGGATGGTTTGTTCGGCAACGAAAGAATGCGAGACGTCAGCGACGACACACCGCATCTCGTCGAGGCCCAGATGGATGCCGACGCAGGTGCCCGCAGCGGGATTGAGCGTCAATGTCGTGGCAGGCCTGCCAATACCCCTCGCCGCGTCATGATGGGCCGGGGATTCGATTACCATCCCCGACTTTCTCAAGCCATTGAGCGCGGTTGAAACCGTCGACCGCGCCAAACCGGTAATGCGGGTAATTTGCGACGCAGAAAGCACGCCGCGCTCGCGCAGGCATCGGACGATCAGGCTCTCCGGCGACGCGGACGGCCTGTCGATTAGCCAATTTCTAAGCGAAGGTTTGTTCATGATGGGCACAAAGCACGTTGACTGATAGCCCAGATATGTCATCTTGGAAAGAACGGAGATTACTGCATCTCGCCGGCCACGACCTCAAATCGCGGGCCACAAGCGGTCGATACGAACCGTGCATCATATATGGGAGTGAAACGATGAAATACCTGAGGACGGCCTTTGCGGCCGCTACCGCCCTCACCTTGATTACCGGAACAGCCCTCGCGGAGCCGAAGACCAACCTCTTGCATCAATGGGCCACCGGATCGGACGCCCAGGCTATCGCCAAGCTCGGCGAGATGTTTACCGCCAAGGGTGGCACCTGGCAGCAGACCTCCATCGCGGGCCATACGGCCAATACCCTGGCCAAACTGCGTGCCGATGTGATCGCCGGCAACGCCCCTCCCGCTGTGCAGCTAAAGGGCCCCGAGATCGCCGAATGGAACGAGACGGGCATGACAGCCAATCTCGACGACCTGGCGAAAGCGGAAAATTGGGAGAAGGTCGTCGCTCCCGAATTGCTGCCGGTGATGAAGCCGACCGGGAATTGGGTGGCCGCGCCGATGAACATCCACCGCATCAACTGGCTGTGGGCATCGCCGAAGGTCATGAAGGACGCGGGCGTCACCGAGATGCCGAAGACATGGGCGGAATTCAATGCCGCCTGCGACAAGATCGTGGCCAGCGGCAAGATCTGCATTTCGCACTCGACCGCCGACTGGACCGACTCGACCGTCTTCGAAGTGGTCGTGTACGGTCAGGACCTCGATCTCTACAAGAAAGCCTTCGTCGAGGGCGACGTCGACGCCATGCGCAGTGACGGCATGGTCAAGGCCTTCGAGCAGTTCCGCACCATGACCTCGAAGTACATGGATCCCGGCATGAACGGGCGTGACTGGGATACCATGTCGCATCTGGTCGGCCGCGGCGAGGCCGCCTTTCACATCATGGGCGACTGGACGATCGGCCTGCTGACGGCCGGCGGCTTCAAGGAGGGCACCGACTATGTCTGCGCCCAGGCGCCGACCGATTGGGGCAAGCCGGGCTTCATCCTGAATTCAGATTCGGTCGTGTTCTTCAAGCAGAAGGACCCGGACTATATCGAGGGACAGAAGCTGCTTGCCAGCATCATCCTGTCGCCCGAATTCCAGACCATTTTCAATCAGACCAAAGGGTCCATTCCGGCGCGCCTCGATGTCGATCTTTCGAACGGCTTCAATCCCTGCCAGCAACTCTCGCAAAAGGATTTGCAAGCCTCGATCGCCGCCGGCACGCTCGTGCGTTCGATGGCGCACAACATGACGGTTCCGCAAAAGGTCCGCGGCGCAATAATGGATAGCATCACGGAGTTTGTAGCAACGCCGGATATGAGTGCGCAGGACGCGGCCAATGCGATGGCGGATGCGGCCGAAGCGCAGAAGTGACGCTGCCGATGATGGCCGGGGGTGAAGCTCCCGGCCAGACCTCGCCGGAGCAGCCCGATGTCCACCCATGATCTGATTGTACCAGCCGCAGCTGCCGCGGCCCGTCCGTGGCGCGAGCGCCTGGGCACGATGGTGCCCATTCTGGTGCTGGCGCCGTCGATAGCGGCGAGTTTCATCTATGTTTTCGTCTTCACGCTCTGGACGCTCTACATCTCGCTGTCCAATTCGTCGCTGTTGCCGACCTATGGGTTCGTCGGCCTGGACAATTACGCTTCGCTCTGGGCAAACCGGCGCTGGAACATCGCCTATACCAATCTCTTCCTGTTCAGCGGCTTCTATATCGTTGGCTCGATGGCCGTTGGCCTGCTGCTCGCGATCGCGATCGACCAGCGCGTCCGCGGCGAGGCGGTTTGGCGCACCATCTTCCTCTATCCGTTGGCGGTGTCCTTCATCGTCACCGGTACGGTGTGGAGTTGGCTCTATAATCCTGTCGACGGTATCCAGGCCTTCGTTCGCGGGCTTGGCTGGACCGACTTCAGCTTCGCCCTGACGGCCAACCGCAACACTGCGATCTATGCGGTGATCATAACCGGTATCTGGCAGTCGTCCGGCTTCGCAATGGCACTTTTCCTGGCCGGTCTGCGGTCGGTCGATCCGGATCTCGTCAAGGCCGCGCAAATCGACGGCGCGTCGGTTTTCCGGACCTATCGGAGGGTCATCCTGCCAACCATCGCCCCGATATTCCTGGCGGTGGCGGTCATTCAGATACAATTCGCCATCAAGACCTTCGACCTGGTGGCGGCGTTGACGCGAGGCGGCCCAGGTGTGTCCACCACCTTCCCCGCCATCTATGTCTACGACCTGATGTTCCAGCGCGGCCAAATCGGCGAAGGTGCCGCCGCGGCGATGATGATGCTCGCTGCGGTCGCGGTTGTGCTGGTGCCGTATTCCTTGTGGATCGTCTGGCGCCGGCGAGCGGAGGGCCGCAATGGCTGAAATTGCCCCTAATGCCCGTTTTGATCCGGAAGAAGCCGCTGCCACGCGCCGGCATTTCTGGAGCCGCTTCCTTGTCTATGCCGTGCTGACGCTTTTCGCGGTCGTCTATCTCGTGCCGCTGCTGGTGGTGATCTTCAACTCATTGCGCGAGCAGTCGGAGATTGCCCGCAACGGCCTCATCTCCGTACCGCGCAGCTTCCGGTTCGATGCGTGGGCGCAGGCCTGGGGATCCTACTGCGTCAGCGGTACCTGCGAGGGAATGAAGCGCAATTTCTTCAACTCCCTGGCGATGACGATCCCCGCCACCATCATCTCGACCATTCTCGGCGCCATGAACGGCTACATCCTCTCCAAATGGCGCTTCAGGGGCTCTGAACTGATTTTCAATCTGATGCTGCTCGGCGTATTCATGCCCGGCCAGATTTCGCTGATGCCGTGGGCGTTCCTGCTCGGCAAGCTCGGCCTGACCAATTCCACATATGGGCTGGTGCTGATCCATGTCGTCCAGGGCATCTCGTTCACCACCCTGTTCTGCCGCAATTTCTACGTCAGCATACCGGACGACCTGATCAAGGCGGCACGCATCGACGGCGCCGGGTTCTGGCGGATCTTCCGCAAGATCATCCTGCCCCTGTCGCCGCCCATCCTGATCGTCACCGTCATCTGGCAGTTCACCGGCATCTGGAACGAGTATCTGTTCGGCGTCGTCTTCACATCGGGCCAGCAGCAGCCGATCACAGCGGCACTGGTCGCGCTCACGGCCGGCGGCACGACCGCGCGTGCTTACGATGTGATGAGCGCAGCCGTGCTGATCGGCGCGTTGCCTCCGCTGCTCATCTATCTGTTCGGTGGAAAATACTTCGTGCGCGGCCTCACCCAGGGCGCCATCAAATGAGGCGTCGCCCATGTCCGCGTTGATGATCCGCAATCTTCACAAGAGCTACGGCTCGCTCGAGATTCTTGCCGGCATCGATCTCGAGGCTAAGACCGGAGAATTCGTCGCCCTTGTCGGCCCGTCGGGTTGCGGCAAGTCAACCTTGCTCGCCATGATCGCCGGACTGGAAACCGTCACGTCGGGCGAGATATGGATCGGCGACCGGCTGGTGAACTCGGTGCAACCCAAGGACCGCGATATTGCGATGGTGTTCCAGTCATACGCCCTCTATCCCACCATGACGGTGCGCCAGAACATCACCTTCGGCATGGAGAGCCGCGGCGTGCCAAAAGCAGCGCAGGCGGAAGCTGTCCAGCGGGTTGCCGCACTCCTGCAGATCGAACAACTGCTTAAACGCAAGCCCGGCCAGCTCTCGGGAGGCCAGCGGCAGCGCGTTGCGATGGGGCGTGCCCTCGTGCGCGACCCGAAGCTGTTTCTGTTCGACGAGCCCTTGTCCAACCTCGACGCCAAGCTGCGCGTCGACATGCGTACCGAAATCAAGAAGCTTCACCATCGCGTCGGCAAGACCACGGTGTATGTCACCCACGATCAGGTCGAGGCGATGACGCTTGCATCCCGCATTGCGGTGATGAACCAGGGCTCGGTACAGCAGTTCGACACGCCGAAACGGATCTACGACCGGCCGACCAACATGTTCGTTGCCGGTTTCATGGGATCGCCGGCGATGAATTTCATTCCCGCCCGGCTTACGGGCTCGACCAGCATCTCGGTACGCGCCGCTGACGGCAGCGACGCCAGCCTCGCCCTTGCCGCGCCGATGCCCGCCGGTGCGCCAAAGGACGTCGTGCTCGGTATCCGGCCGGAACACATCTACCGTTTCACGACCGATCTGAAGTCGCGCAAACCTGCTGTGGCGTCCATGCAGGCGCCGGTCGAATTGGTCGAGCCTACCGGGGCCGAGACGCTTGCCGTGCTCAGGCTGGGTGACCTGGAGATCACCGGCCGTTTCGAGCCGGATGACGCTCCCGTCATGGGCGAGACGATAACGCTCGGCATCGACATGTCGCGCGCCTGTCTGTTCGATCCAACAACCAAGGCGCTTCTGTAGTTTGATGTCCGTACAATTCGCGACTTATCCGAGCTTGACCGGTCGGGTCGTGCTGATCTCCGGCGGCGCCTCCGGCATTGGCGCCGATATGGTCCGCGCCTTCGTGGCGAACGGCGCCCGGATAGCCTTTCTCGATGTGCAGGACGAACCAGCGGAGGCGTTGGTGCGCGAGCTCGCTGGTGCCGCCGGGCAGGCTCCGTTATATCTCCATTGCGATGTGACCGACGTCGATGCGCTAAAGGCGTCGGTAGCAGGCGTGCGCGCGCGGCTTGGTCCGGTCGCCGTCCTGGTGAATAACGCAGCCAATGATCAGCGCCATCCCATCGACGCGGTAACGGCCGACTATTGGGACCGCAGCTTCGATGTCAATCTGAGGCATCACTTCTTCGCCGCGCAGGCAGTGCATCCGCATATGAAGGAACTCGGCTTCGGCTCGATCATAAACTTCTCCTCCATTGCCTGGCGGTTCGGAGCGGACCAGATGGTGGCCTATGCCACCGCCAAGGGGGCCGTGGTGGCGCTGACGCGTGCGTTGGCGCGGTCGTTCGGACCGGATAACATCCGCGTCAATGCGATCGAACCCGGCGCCGTCATGACCGAGCGGCAGCGCGAGCTGTGGTTCAAGACGCAGGAGGCAGTCGACCAGACGGTGCAGCGGCAATTGATCCGCCGCGTCCTGCTGGGCGAGGAGATTGCACGCACCGTGCTCTTCCTGGCGGCCGACGACAGCCGCATGATCACCAAACAGTCCATAACCGTCGATGCCGGTCTGCGCTAGTGACGCCTCTCCGCTCTCCATTGGAATCGCCAAGCTGATGCTTCGTCTCGGCCTCAACCCCTACGGACTGACCTACTATCTCGGCCTGCAGGGCCGCGGCACGCCGCGGCACAATCCGGACGGCGTGGGGCTGGAAGGCTTCATCACGCTGGCGCAGGAACTGGGCGCACGCACGCTCGAGATCTACGAACCCTGGTTGACCGACTTGACTGACGCCGAAATCGTCGCCCTGCGCAGGCGTCTTGCCGCGCTAGACATCGTCCCGGTGGTGAGCGGCGGACTGCTGGTGGCAGGTCCGCTGGACAACGCCTTCCGGGCTGCGCGCCTGCTCGAGGCGACGACGATCCGTATCGCACTGACGCCTGTCCTGTGCGGCGACCGCAATGCGTGGGGTCCGAAATGGAGCGAGTTCAACGCAACGATTCGCGCTGCCTTGACGGAATGGGGGCCGCGTGCGGCGGCCGAGGGACGCGTGCTCGGCATCGAGAACCATCAGGACTTCGGCAGCGACGAACTGGCTGCGTTCTGCGAACTTGGCGGGCCGGGTGTCGGCATCACCTACGACACCGGCAACACCTTTCCTGTCGGCGAGGCGCCGCTTGCCTTCACGCGCCGGATCGCGCCCCATGTCCGCCACGTTCACCTCAAGGACTATCGCGTCCAGTTCACGGATGAGGGCTATCGCCTGGTCCGCTGCGCGATCGGCGACGGCGCCGTGCCTTTCGCCGAACTGGCAGCCATCCTTGGCGGGCACCACGACACGCTGACGGCGGTGCTTGAGCCCGGCGCGCTGGAGGCTCGTCACGTTCGCTGTCTCACCGACGACTGGTGGAACGGATATGCGCCGAAGACCGCCCGCGAATTCGCGGCCTGCCTGAGTGCCGCGCGCCTGAACCGCCTTGCGGACGACGCCGACTACCGCACGCCATGGGAGCGCAATGATGACGGTGCGCTCGTTTCGTACGAGCTCGACATGATCCGGCGCAGCGCCGCCAACATGATGAAATTCGATTTCATTGCAATGGAGAAATCAGCATGACTGCCCGAGAACTCAGCGGCCTGACCGCCTTCGTCACCGGCTCGGGACGCGGCCTCGGCCGCGTGATGGCCGACCGCTTGGCCGAACTTGGCGCAAACGTCGCGGTCCACGACCTCGATTGGGCCCGGCCATCTCAATATGGCGAATTCGCGGACCTCGGCGACTCTGCCAGGGGCTTGGAGAAGCACGGGACGCGCATCACCGCGGTCACCGGCAACATCGGCGACAAGCAAGCTGTCGCGGAAATGAAGAGGAAGATCGAGGCGGAGCTCGGCGACGTGCACGTCTTGGTAAACTGCGCCGGCGGCGACATCGGCGCCAAGGGCGTAAAGCCCAATCCCAACAACGCACTGGACATCGACTACGAAGACATCAAGGTTCTAACCGAGAACAACCTCATCGGCACGATGCTGGTCTGCCAGGCGTTCGTTCCGCCGATGGTCAAGCGTGGCTCGGGCTCGGTGATCAACATCGCCTCGGCGGCAGCGCATATCGGCTGCTCGCCCGAGGTGGTCTACTCGACGCTCAAGGCGGCTGTCGTCCATTATACGCGCTGCCTCGCCAAGGAACTGATCGACGATGGCGTACGCGTCAATGCGGTGAGCCCCGGCGCCACCAAGACCGCACGGTTCCAGGCGAGCCGCGTGGTCGATCCACAGCGCATGGATTCGAGCAAGAAATCGCTGAACCGGTATGCGGAGCCTGAAGAGATCGCCGAAGCGGTTGCCATCCTCGCCGGTCCGCGCGCGCGCTTCATCAACGGGCAGGTAATCCGCGTCGATGGCGGTTTCACGATCTTTCCAGGTTAGGCCGCGATCGTCCAGACCAGCAACTTCGGCATCGCGCGCTGTAGATAGCTCCGCCCGAGTTCGGCCAGAACTATGCACTGCATTACAGTCGGAGCTTGACAAAAACGGCGGTATAGCGGGTATATTAATCGAATAATATGTCGCCATCCATTGTGAGGAAGGCGGTGGCAAACCTGGAGGAGACCAAGATGCGCCGCTACAAGTCAGTCGGGTTCCTGCACGGTGTGGTTTTAGGCGTGGCCCTGACGACCGCGAGTGCAGCCCATGCCGAGACCCTGACGCTCTATTGGAACGCCGGCCACGCGTATCAAGCTTATGCCGACGCAATAGCAAAGTTCGAGGCCGATCATCCCGGATGGTCGGTGCAGTGGGAGAAATTCCAGTGGCCGGATATGCGCACCAAGCTGGTGGCGGATTTTGCTGCGAAGAGCCCGCCCGATCTCGTCGCCGAACCCGGCGGCTGGGTGCAGGAATTCGGCCAGCGGAATCTGCTGCGGCCGCTGAACGACTTCATCGAACAAGACGGCAAGGCGATCGGCTATCCCGACGACTGGCAAGCCTATTCCGTGGAGCGCAACAAACTCGGCGGCCAGTACTATGGCATCCAGATCCACCTCACCTGCGCCACCCTCGTCTACAACGTCGATATGCTGAAGCAGGCGGGCTTCGACGCGCCGCCTGCGACCTGGGAGGAGTTCCTGAAGGTTGCCAAGGCGACGACGACCGGCGCCCGCTTCGGCTTCGCTCCCAACCCGAGCATCGGATATTATTCGTCGTGGCTGCTGCAGAACGGCGTAAGCTATTACGATCCCAAGACAAACAAGGTCAATCTCGACAGTCCTGAGGCGATCGAAGCGATCCAGTTCCTCGCCGACCTGATCCACAAGGAAAAAGCAGCGACCAAGCCGGCGGCGGGTGCTGACTATGAGGGTCCGCAAAAGCTGTTCACGGCCAACCGGGTCGCCATGATCATAACCGGTCCGTGGGACGTGAAGCCGATCCGCTCGGGCAGCCCGAAGCTCAACTGGGCGGTTGCGCCATCACTCAAGCACAAGGTGCAGGCGACGTTCGCGGGCGGCGTCAGCGTGATGATCCCTAAGGACGCCAAGCACCCGAAAGAGGCCTGGGAGTTGTTGAAGCGGCTCGTCGCGCTCGACACGGAACTGGCGGCTACCAAGGAAGCGGGCATGACGATGCCGCGCAAATCCTGGGCCAACAACGCCGAGGTTCAGGCCGATCCGGTCATCGGCAGCTTCAGCAAATGCCTGCCTTACGCGCAAGACGTCACCGCCGAGCTGCGCCTCACCGGCAAGCACGCGCGAATCGAGAAGCTCCTGCAAAGCGCGCTCGAGGATATCATCTACAATCAGAAGCCAGCAGCCGAGATCATGCCGAAATTCGCGGCCGAGGCCAACGTCATCCTGGCCAACAACTAGGCCGATGTTTATCAGCGGCAGCACCGATACGGCCGATACGGACATTCGCGTCGGCGCGATGCCGACCCGGCGAACTGGCCGCTTCAGCCGGCGCACCCGGCAAACGCTTCTCGCTTACCTGCTGCTGTCGCCAGCAATCCTCTATTTCTCGGTCTATTTCTTCTATCCGATCGGACTAGAGTTTTGGGCGAGCCTGTACAGCGGCCAGCCGCTGATCGGCGAGAGCCGATTCGCCGGATTGGACAACTACGTTGCTGCGCTCGGCGACGCGCGCGTTCGGCAGTCGCTCTTCGTGACGCTGGCCTTCGCGATAGGCGTCACCGCGGCCAGCATCGCCATTGGCCTCGGACTGGCAGTCGTGCTCAACCGGCCGATCCCGGGGCGCACTCTGATCCGCGCAATCATCTTCTTTCCCTACATCACCTCCTTCGTGATCGTCGCGTTGATGTGGCAGGCAATTCTCGATCCCTACACTGGCATCTTGAACAGCTTCCTTGCCGAGCTTGGGCTGCCGACCCAGAATTGGCTCGGCGACACCTCGACCGCGCTGCCGACCCTCATCGCCATCACGGTCTGGAAGGATGTCGGCTATGCCATGCTGATCTACCTCTCCGCGTTGCAGTCGATCCCGTCCGACTTCTATGATGCCGCATCCATCGACGGCGCCACGCCGACGCAGCAATTCCGCTATCTGACCTGGCCGTTGTTGACGCCGACCACGCTGTTCATCGCGGTCGTCAGCACGATCAGCCAACTGCAGGAGCTGGCGCCGGCCTACCTGATAACCAAGGGCGGACCGGCCGACGCGACGCGGTTCTTCAGCCTGCACGTGTTCGAGGCAGCCTTCTTCGAGCTCAACATCGGCTACGCCTCGGCGCTGTCTTTCCTGATGTTCCTGCTGATCCTGGCCATCACCTTCGTTCAGTTCCGCCTGCTCAACCGCGAAACCACCTATTGAGGTTGGCATGACATTGGCAAAAACGCTCCCGTCCTACCTACTGCTGCTCTTCTGCGTGGCGCTGTCGATCTTTCCGTTCCTCTACATGCTTTCGCTGTCGCTGCAGAGCGATGCCGACGTCTTCAGCGGCATTCCGATTCTGATCCCCGAGACGTGGCAATTCACGAACTACATCGACATCTGGCAGAAGGCGCCGTTCGCGCGTTTCACGCTCAACAGCTTCATCATCGCCGGCGGGATTACCTTCCTCCATCTGATCTTCGATCCGTTGATCGGCTACGTCTTCGCCAAGATGGAATTCGCCGGTAAGCGCGTCATGTTTGTCGCGGTGCTGTCCACGCTGATGATCCCATTCTTCATCCGCATGATCCCGCTCTATGTGCTCACCGCGCGGATGGGATGGCTCAACACCTATCAGGGCCTTATCCTTCCATTCGCCATGAGCGCCTACGGAATCTTCCTGATGCGGCAGTTCATCCGTCCAATTCCCGACGAGTTGCTTGACGCTGCACGGATGGACGGCTGCTCGGAACTCGGCCTTTACTGGCGCATCGTGCTGCCGCAGGTCCGTCCGGCACTGGCGACGCTGGCCCTCCTCACCTTCGTGTTCCAGTGGAACGAATTCCTCTGGCCGCTGGTCGCCGTCAACACCACCGAAATGCGGCCGATCACGACGGGACTGACGCTTTTCAACCAGGAATTCTTCACCCAGTGGAACCTGACGGCGACGGGCGGGATCATTCTCTTCATCCCGAGCCTGCTGCTGTTCCTCTTCACGCAGCGCTACTTCGTCCGCAGCGTGATGCTGGCAGGCATGAAATGACCATTCGGAGCCATTGCACCCTATGACGTCCCGCCGACCGAACGTAATCGTCTTCTTCACCGACCAGCAGCGTTGGGACACCGTTGGCGTCCATGGCAATCCGCTCGAGCTTACGCCAAATTTCGACCGCCTCGCCGGGACCGGCACGTTCGTGGCGAATTCGTTTACCTGCCAGCCCGTTTGCGGACCCGCCCGCTCCGTATTCCAGACGGGGCGGTACCCGACCATCACCGGCTGCTACCGCAACGACATCCCACTGCCGAAGAGCGAGCGCACGCTCGCGCATCATTTCACCGCGGCAGGTTATGACACCGCCTACATCGGCAAGTGGCACCTGGGCTCCGCCGAGCCGGTCACCCAGGAACAACGCGGCGGCTATCGCTACTGGCTGGCCTCCAACATCCTGGAGTTCACTTCCGGCCCCTTCGACACCGTCGTCCACGACAATGACGGCAAGGCGGTGAAGCTGCCGGGATACCGCGTCGATGCCCTAACCGACGCTGCAATCCGCTATGTCGCATCGAGGGAAGACGAGCCGTTCTTTCTATTCCTGTCCTTCCTCGAGCCGCATCACCAGAACCAGACGGACAACTACCCTGCCCCGCTCGGATACGAGGACAGGATCCGCAAGAAGCTCGCCATTCCCGGCGATCTCGCCGCACTTGGCGGCACGACAGCGGAACATTTCCCCGGCTATCTGGGCATGGTCGCACGCCTCGACGAGGCGTTTGGACGGCTGATCGAGGCGCTCTACAGCCTTGGCCGGCTTGACGACACGATCATCCTCTTCACCTCCGACCACGGATGTCACTTCAAGACTCGCAACAACGAATACAAGCGTTCCTGTCATGAGGCGTCGATCCGCGTGCCGACGCTATTCCACGGCCCCGGCTTCCAGCGCATCGGCACATATGAAGGCCTGGTCAGCCTCGTCGATCTCGCGCCGACCCTGCTCGCCGCGGCCGGCCTGAAAGTGCCCAATTCAATGCAGGGCGTCTCGCTGCTCGACGCACTGCAGGGCGAACGGCCGCCGCGCGACGAGATATTCATTCAAATCAGCGAGCACCATGTCGGCCGCGCGTTGCGCACCAGACGGTGGAAATATGAGGTCGAGGCGCCGGGAAAAGACGGCTGGCGGGATTCCGGCAGCGATTTCTATGTCGAGGCGAGGCTCTACGACCTCGATGCCGATCCAAACGAACTAACCAATCTCATAGCTTCGCCCGATCACGCAGAGACGCGTGCATGGCTGCGAGGCCGCATCGTTGCCCTGATGGAGGAGGCCGGCGAGGCAAGGCCCGAGATCCTTGCCGCCGGGCATGGAAGCTGGAATGAAATCCGGCTGAGCGACAGTTGATCATGTCACGTCGCGTAGCGGATCCAACAATGCACGAGAGAAGTTCCGATCGCAGAAAGGCGCCGACCATGGCCGATGTCGCCCGGCGCGCCAATGTATCGACCGCTGCCGTGTCGTACCTGCTCAGCGGCGACAGCACGCGCCTGAAGTTCGTCGGCAAGGAGGCGCGGCAGCGCATCCTCGAGGCCGTCGCTGAGCTCAACTACGTGCAAAACCGCACCGCGCGGCAGCTGCGCCGCCAGCAGGCCGAGCGAATCTGCCTTGTACTGCCTCGTCTCGGCGTGCCGTTCAGCGACCGGATCGCGCAGGATATCCAATCTGCAGCGGCGCTGAGGGGATTTTCGACAATTATCACCGCGGGAGACACCTTGGAGCGAACCGACCGGATCGTGAGGGAAATCGAGAGCGGGCTGGCAGACGGCATTATCGCCGACTGGCAGCATCTCTCCGAGCCCGAGGTGATGCTCTTGGCCGCGCGCCTGGCGGCCGCGGGCCGGCCAGCGGTGATCTTCCATCCGACCATCGAGCCGGCAGGCTTTTCGGTTGTGCGCCAGCATACCGGCAGGGCCGTCTTCGAGGCACTCGACTACCTCTACCGAGCTGGCCATCGCTGCATCGCCTATATGGTGCATGAGCAAGCGGTGGACGGGAGCCGTCTCGCCGCCTATCGCAGCTTCCTGCAAGCACGCGGCCTTCCGCTGCGAGACGACCTGGTGATCGGCGGTGCAGAGGCGCGCAAGGCTGCATTTGCCAATGCTACGGCGCTGGCCGCCCGCAAGGATCGGCCGACCGCGCTTTTCGTCGAATCCGATCTTGCCGCCGTGACCGCCCTGCACGCATTCGAGGAGGCCGGCCTCTCCGTGCCCGGCGACATTGCAGTCATCGGCTGCGGCAATATCGACGAGGGCGAATTCAGTCATCCGGCATTGACGACAATCGGCCCCGAAACTGCCCACTACGACCATCTTGCCGATCATCTGATCTCATTGATCTCGGCAACACCGGGCGCAATACCTACCCTTTTCAGCGTTTCGTGGCAGTTGGTCCGTCGCGCGTCCGCATGAGCAGGATCGCCGCTATTTGACGCCCACGCTTTCAGGCCAGAGGACCTGGATTTCCTTTGGCAGCGCATCCCGCACCTTTGCCGACTGGCCAAGGTCGATATGCCGTGCAAGCACACGCAGCACAGAGCGTGCCGCATCCTCGGGATCGACAGGACGGGTCGATTTCAATTCATCGGCGATGTGTTGCAGGAATTTCTCGAGCGAGCGTGTCTTGTCGGGCATGTCGGCGGGCCGATAGCGATCATAGTAGGCGCCGCGCACGAGCAGCGGCAGTTCCGCTCCCAATTTGGCCGCCAGTCCGATCTGCAGCCTGTCGCGAAGGGTTCGCAGAACGGCGCCCAATGTATGCCAGGCGACGTGTCGATCCGGACCAAGATCCGCCATGATCTCGTCAAGCCAGATGTTTGTTATTTGCAGCGTTTTGTCGAAAACGTCCAAGCCGGTTGCGCTCATCGTCGCCTCCTCGAAAGGTTCTGCGGGCGAAACGGCGACCGGAGATTATTGTTTCGTGGTCCTGTGAAAATCGTCCTGGCAAAGCGGCGGAAACCGGTTCGGTCGGAGAGCCTGTCGGCGTCAGGTCTGCTCGACACTCTGCATCTGCTGGATTTCGGCGATCTGTCGGAAGCGGCCGTTTTCCACCCCGTTGAGTGCAGTCACAGCGGCCAGATTGTCACCCTTTTCATCCCACCGAACGGGCTCGCGATAAGCGATTCCCTTGAAACGGATATTGTGCACCGCCGCCAGAACGTCGCGCCGGCTCGGATGTCCCCTTGGATACAGTGCTGGCGTCTTTGATCGCGGCAAGGAGAAGGCAGGCCGAATCGTAGGCATTCACGGCATAATTGCGCTTCGGCTTCGCCGTCCGACGATCTCGCCAGCTTCGGCGAGCGTCGCTTCCAAGCAATCCCTTCGCGCGTCAACGACGCCCGTTCAACCTTCCCACAGTTGTATTCGGCGCCTGCGTTCCGATCATTAAAGTCGGCCTTGCTGATCCGAAAGGTGGTTGTCCTCCGCCTAACTGAGCTTGTGCTCATCGGTTCCGAACGCCGTCTCAGCAATGAGACCAGTCCTCACGTTGCCCGAGCCCGGGTATCTCTTGACTGACTGAGCGGCCCGCGCCGACAATGGCATTGGGAAGATGGCGGGATGGCGCCCACGGTGTTCGGCACCACTTGGCGATCAAGCTGCGAAAGGGCTGTCATGGATTGGAAGCTGGAGCTGGTCCCGGTCCCCGTATCGGACGTCGATAGAGCAATTGCCTTTTATGTTGGGAAGGTCGGCTTTCATCTCGATCACGACCACACCGTAAGCGACGAGATACGTTTCGTGCAATTGACGCCGCCCGGTTCGGCCTGTTCGATTGCCATGGGCAAGGGCCTCGTCGACAGCCCCCCGGGATCCATAAGGGGCCTGCAACTCGTCGTGCCCGATATCGATGAGGCTCACCGGTACCTGGCCGCTCAAGGTATCGAGGTCAGCGATATCAAGGATTTTCCCTGGGGCAGATTTGTCTTCTTTGAGGATCCCGACGGCAACACCTGGTCTGTCCAGCAACTTCCACCTCGCAGCTGAGACGGCACGCTGCGGCAGGGTCGTGCCCCGACACAGATAGCGCGGGATGCACGGTTCAATTCGAACGCATCCCGGCCTAACGCCTCTTCTCGTCGAAGGCGGCATTCCAATTGTGATAAGGCGCGCGATAGGTGGGGATGCGGTCCTCGACATCGACAAGCGCTTCGAACGGTTTGTGCGGTTCGGCCTGATACCAGAAGGCGACCGACGAAATGTCGTCCGAGCGGCGATTGGCGTGACCGTGCTCGATGGTCACCCGGATGCGTTTGTGGAAGATGACCGGGTCCTCTATGTGCCAGCGATAGAGCGTAACCGGCTCGGTCCAGTTCGGCCCGCCGGCGGCGATGATGCCGTGATAGGGCGCGCTGTAGTCCTGTGTCGGGCACCATGCCGTATTGAAATAATCTTCCGTGCCGGTGCCGTGCAGCGTCGGCGGCCAGGCATCGTTGGCGCCGGGGCCGGTCTCGCCGCGATCGTCGATCAGTTCGGCCTTCGGTCCGATGCGCGGATCGGGCTTGCGCACTGTATCCGGCACGGAAATGCCCGGCTCGCCATCGACGAAGATCATGTCGTCGCCCTCGCCATACCAGTCCCATAGTGCGGAACGCCGCCGCGAATAGACGGAATAGAGTACGCCGACATAGTGGCCATGACCTTCCGCCTCCAGGATGGTGTAGTTGCCGTTCCCGTCGGTGTTTTCCCCGCCAAACAGGACCTGCTCGTTGGCCAGCCCCGTCTCGTCTATGCCGTCAGGTCGCTGCTGCCTGTATTGGGCGTGGAAGCGGCCCAGGCCTTCCTCGAGTTCCTCATGCAGTTCGAGATCGACATAGTAATAGAAAAGCAGGTCGTCCTCAGCCTCATTGGTGACGGTGAAGCGCATGTGGCTGGCAAACGGCATCGGAAAGTAGCAGTTGAAGGCCTTGCCATCCTCTGGACTTGCCTGCACCGGCAGGCTGGCAAAATTGCGGGTGCGGGCATGGCCCATGCCGAAGAAATCGCCGATCGGCGTTTCGATGCTCGGATGTGCCTCACCATCCCAATAGGCGCGCAATACGATCTTGCGCAGGAACGCCTCGCTCTCGCAGGCGAGCGTCGCCCAGATATGCGTGACGATGCCGGCACCGTCATGCTCGGCAATCACCACCGTCTGGCCGGGTTCAATGTGCAGCCGGTCGTCATTGCCGCCGGTGCGGTCGTAGCTTGAGAACCGGCGGGTTTTGGCGTCGCGCAATTTGGCGAGCCCGCGAAGCGGCGACAGGCCGGCATTATCCATGTGTTTCTCCTCTTGCTTCAGCGGTTATTTCAGGCCGCTTGTCTTGATGGATTCCATGATCTGGCGCTGGAAGATCACGAAGAGGACCAGCATCGGCACGGCGACGATGGTCGAGGCGGCCATGACATAATTCCAGGCGGCGGCGTACTGGCTCTTGAAGTTCGCAATGGCTACCTGCACCACCCAGAGGTTGAGGTCCGATGTGATCGTCAACGGCCACAGGAAAGCGTTCCAGTTGGCGAGGAAGAACAGGATCGCCAGTGCCGACAGGATCGGCCGGCTGAGCGGCAGGATGATGCTCCAATAGATGCGCCAGTAGCCGGCACCATCCATGATCGCCGCTTCTTCCAGTTCCCTGGGCAGCGACAGGTAGTATTGCCTGAGCAGAAAGATGCCGAACGCGTTGAAGATCGCCGGAATGATCAGCCCGGCATAGCTGTCCAGCATGTGCAGCATCCGCGTCAGGATGAACAGCGGCACGATGATTACCGGCAGCGACACCAGAAAGGTCGAGAACATGGCGAGGAACAGCGTGTCGCGGCCCGGAAAACGCAGCCGTGCGAGCGAATAGCCGGCCATCGAATGGAAGAACAGCGCAGCGACGGTTACTGTGGCCGACACAAAGAACGAATTGAAGAGATAGCGCAGGAACGGCACCTCGGTCAGCACATAGAGGAAATTGCCGAGCGTCGGCCGTTCCGGAATGAGGCTCGGCGTGAAGACGTCGCTCGCCGGCTTGAGCGAGATGACCAGCATCCAGACAAGCGGGAACACCGTCATCAGGCCAAGCGCTGCGGTCGCCAGCATCCAGGCAAGCCTCGCCGCTCGTATCTGCGAACGGCCGGAATGAGTTCGGCCGTCAGTCATGCTCGAAACGTCCGCCGCGCGTCAGCACGAAGAAGAAGACCGTGACCAGCATCAGCGCCAGCACCAGCAGCGATGCCATTGCCGATGCATAGCCGAACGCGCCGAACTGGAATGCCTGCTTGTAGATGTAGATGATCAGCACCGAGGTCGAATTGACCGGACCGCCTTTGGTCATCACATAGATCAGGTCGAAGACCTGGCCGCCGGCGACAGCCGCGACGAGCGAGACCAGGAGGACGAAGAAGCTGGTCGGCTTGAGCAGGGGCAAAGTAATGTACCAGAAGCTTGTCACCGGCCCGGCACCGTCGATCTTTGCGGCTTCGTAGTACTCTGCCGGGATGTCCTGGAGCCCGCCGAGGAAGATCAGCATGTAGAAACCCATCAGGAACCAGACGCTGACCAGCACCAGCGTGAACAGCGCCAGATTTGGATCGCCGAGCAGCGAAATTCCGCCGAGGCCGACGAGCGGCGCCAGCCGGCTGACGATGCCGACCTTTTCGACCAGCATGAGCTGCCACACGAGCGCCACCACGACCAGGCTGACCATCTGCGGCGCAAAGAACATCGAGCGCATGACCGCGTTGAAGCGGTTGGTCTTCTGCACCAGAAGCGCCAGTCCCAGTCCGGCGACGTAGAGCGCCGGCACCAGCATGACGGCATAGGCTACCGTCACCTTCACGGACGACCAGAACAGCGGGTCGCCCCACATGCGCCTGTAATTGCCGAACCCGACGAACCTGTAGCCGCCGAAGCCGTTGACCTCGAAGAACCCGACGGCGAGCGACAGCAGCATCGGCACGCCGACGAACACCAGCAGGCCAACCGCATCGGGCAGGACGAACAGCCATGCGGCGCAGCGCTCCCTTTGCTTGGCGGTGAGGCCGCGGGCGGAATTCGCGCCCGCGGCTGGCGGTTTCAACTGATCCATGCTGGAAAGGGCCTAAAGGATCGGCGCGCCGGAATAGGAAGCGAGGAACGCATCGAGTTGCTGACTGGCCGTCGTCGCCGCCTGCTGGGCATCAACCCCGCCAAGCTGTGCCGACTGGATGGCGTCGGAGATGATCTTGTACGCCTCCGGCGGAACCCGCGGCTCGGCACGCGTTCCCGGGTGGATCTCCTTGGCGAAGGTGCCGAACTTGCCCGTGCTGAAGACATCGGCGCCGGCCTTCAGCGCGCTGTTGCGCGGCGGCATGTCGCTCTTGGCGACCGTGCACCAGTTGACGACACGGTCGATCGAGGCCTGGTCCATCGAGGCCAGCGCCCAGGCGCAGAACTGGGCGGAGGCATCTGGGTTCTTGCCCCCGGCATTGGCGACGAAGGCCCAGCCGCCGCCGACAGTGACGTATTTGCCATTGGCCGGCGTCGGCAATTTGAAGATGCCGTAGGGCACATCCTTGGCGTTGTTGTCCATCGCCGAAATGCCCCAGATGCCGCAGTTCTGCATGGCGCACAGCCCTGCCCCGAGATTGGCGACTATGTCGAAACCACCGCCGACCACTTGACGCGGCGCCACGCCGGTATTGATGGCATCCTGCCAGAGTTTCAGCGCCTGGACGGTGGCCGGCGAATCGAAGGCGCTCTTGCCGTCCTTGCCCTGGAATTCGCCGCCGCCCTGCCACAGGAACGGATACCAGGTGAAGTTCTGGTAATAGCCGGGAGTCGTTTCGAACAGCACGCCGTAGCGGCTGGGCGTCGTCAGCTTTTTGGCGACCGCCAACAGCTCGTCCCAGGTCTTCGGCACGTCGTTCTCGTTGAGCTTTGCATCCTCGAACGCTTTGACCGAATAGTAGAAGGCCATCGGCTCGACTTCCATCGGCACACCGTAGATCTTGCCGTCCACCATGCGGTTGGCGATGACGCTTTCCGGGAAATCGGCTTTGGCGCCATCCTCGATATGCGGCGTCAGGTCGGCAAGCACGCCGCCATTGTAATAACGCAGGAAATCGCCGGGGCTGATGAGGAAGATGTCAGGACCCTCGCCCGACGCGAAGGCCGTTGCCAGCTTGGAACCGGAGATGTATTCGCTGTTGACGACATATTCGAGCTCGACCTTCTGGTCGTGGCCGTCGTTCCAGTCGGCCACCAGCTTTTCGAACCACTGGACCTGCGGCTTCACGTCTCCGCGAGGCGCATAGAACTGCCAGAATTTCAGCGGCGCTTCCTGAGCGCGCACGGCCATCCTGTTGATGAACGGGAAGCCTGTGAGGCCGGCGGCAGCGAAAGTGGCGCCGCCCTGGATCAGCCGACGGCGATTCAGGCTGGCCAATGGCCGGTCGCGGGTCGTTTTGTCAGTCATCAATTCCTCCCTTGGATGTTGTTCGGTCGAACGTTGGCGAAGGGACCTCCGTTCCCTTTGCCGGCATCTGGCGTCACGCGCTGTCGAATGGGCTCAACGCGCATGGGATCACTTCGGTGCGCGGCGCGCCCTCGACTTTGCCACCCAGCCGTTCGAGCAGCATTTCCGTGGCGCGCTTGGCAAGCATTGTCGGACTGTTGCCGACACAGGTCAGCTTCGGCCTGACATATTCCAGTTGAGGCAGGTCATCGAAGACTGCGATGGCGATATCCTGAGGGATATTGATCCCATGGTCGTAGAATTCGGTCAGCGCACCGGAGGCCATCAGATAATTGGCGAAGAACATCGCCGACGGCAGGTGTCCGCCGTGCTTCTCCCTGAGCCAGGTGACCGCTTCCCGCCCTGACGGGGCAAGATAGCTTCCCTCAAACCGCAGATCGGCGGAGATTGGCACGCCATTGTCGGCGAGCCCTTTTTCGAAACCGGCGGCACGCGCCATCGCCTCCTTGAAAAAGGATGGCCCGGTGACATGGGCGATGCGGCGATGGCCCCTCTTCGCCAGATACTCGCCCATCAGATAGCCGCCGCCGAAATCGTCCAGCTGGACGCTGTCGACAGCATGGTTCGGCAGATGGCCGATGAAGACGGCGGGCAGATCGAGGCTGAGCAGTTCGCTGTGCATGCCGTGCAGCGCGAAGTCGGCAACGATGACGCCGTCGACCCGCTTGCGCCCGATCTGGCGCAAATACTCGCGGCCGTGATCCTGTGAATGTCCGCCCGGCACGTCGGTGTTGAAGATCAGCATGTCGAGGCCGACCACTTCGAGCGTCGACTGCGCCGTTTTCACCAGCTCCGGATAGAACGGGTTGCGGATGTCCGGGATCAGCATCGCGATAATGTTGGTACGGCCGGTGCGCAGGCTCTGCGCCTGCGGGTTCGGGGTGTAGCCGAGTTCGTCGATCGCCGCTTGTACGCGCTCACGCAGCGATTTCGATACCCGGTCCGCATGGTTGATGACATGCGACACGGTCGTGCGCGACACGCCCGCTCGCGTGGCAACTTTGGAAATCGTGCTCATGGTGACAGGCTATGGGCACTTGAATGCATTTGCAAATCGATTTTACCGATGTCTCGCAAATTAGGGCCATCAGGCGATTATACAAATGCCAAAAGAAAAGGCCGGGTTGTTAAGCCCGGCCAAGTGTGAAGGTCTATAACCTCCAGAGGGGAACGCGCCGGACGCAATGGGAGGAGACATCCGACGCAATTCGCATATGGGTCTGCATTGGTGGCGTTTCAACGATGCGGCAGTAGACCAACGGCGTTGCTGCCATAGAGCCAGAAACGCAAAGCATTCGAAGGGGCGGTGGATCGCAGCTGCCAGTTGGACACAAAGGTCGGCGAATGCAGGGCGGGCTCCTGGCATAGGGACTTCAGTCTGTAAGCCTATCGACCAAGGACCCGCACAGCCAAACTTTGGTCCGAGGCTGCTATCGCAAAAGCCCGAAATGCGAGAGTTTCAGGAACTGAGTTCCGAGGAGCCCCGTTGCGATGCCGACTGTTACAGGAGGCCGCCATGGACCCGAGCATTCACCAGGCACGTTGGCTGCTTTTTCCGTTATTTGGCCTGTGTTTCGGGGTCGCGGCCATTGGATTTATTGTTGGCTGACGGTGGAAGTCTGCGCTACCGCGGAGAGACGCAACCAAAGGAAGGCAAAAGACTTGCGCAGTAAATAGTCCCTTCCTGCGCTAGCGAGACCCACCAGTTACCATCGTGGGACTGGTGGGTCTTGACGTTCCGGACGCAAACCATTGTTTTAAGCATCACACGAATTTCGAACAGGAGGCAGTACGACAGAGCCGTATGATTAAGGGGAGTTCCGACATGCGACTGACAAGTTCATTGATGACGACCCGGAAACGAAGGACCGGATCTTCACGAGGACGTCGTGTCGGCATTTCTGTAGTCGTCTTGACCTTCATTCTCGTCGTAAGCCCCTATCGCGTCTTGTTCGATGGATCATCGCAGCCGCTCGGCCCGCAGGCTGTCTGGGCCAAAGATGGCGGGAACGGCAACGGCAATGGCGGGAACGGGAATGGGAACGGCAATTCGGGCAATTCGGGTGGAAACTCCGGCAATTCGAACTCGAATGCTGGTGCCGGCAAGGGCAAAGCAAAGTCGCAGGACGACAATCCCCCTGATCCCGCCCCTACGGTAAACCCCGATAGCAAGCCAAAACTCTTTGTCAACGCATCCACAGGAGACCGGGTCGAGGTGAGCGGCCCGAGCATTGGCGTGGTGCATTCGAATGGACTCAGCGAACGCATCGACAGGGGCCAATACGAAATGCGGGACGCCAAGGGCCGCACCATCATTCGGCGCCTGGCGACGCGTTCCGATCGGGACAGGTTGCTTGAAATGATCGACTGAGGGCCAGTTCACATGGCCGCGCCGTGCGGCAATTTCGGCTCAAGCATGATCGCGAACAGGCGGATGCCGGTGCTCAGTCGCATCGCGCAAGGTCATGGCGGCTTCGGTCCTGTTGCTGACGTTGAGCTTGGCCAGGATTCGCGTCATGTGGTGCTTTATCGTCTTTTCATGCAGGTTCAGCCGAAGCCCGATCCGTTTGTTGCTCAGTCCCGCGGCAACCAGCGTCAGGATCTCCCTTTCACGGCTGGTGAGGTCGGCAAGTCCGTCAGCTTTCGCCGGCTCTTTTGATTGAGCTGACAGATCGGCCAACAGGCGCGCCGACAATTGTGGACAGACATATCGTTCGCCCGACGCTACCGTGCGCAGGATCGCAGCCAACGTCCTCGACCCGACCCCCTTCAGAACATAGCCCCTGGCCCCGCTCTGCAACGCGGTCATCACGTGCTGGTTTTCTTCCGAAACGGTCAGCATCACAATTTTCAGTGCCGGATGCCGCTCAAGGGCCGGTCCGATCACGCCAAGGCCACCTCCAGGAACCGAGATGTCCATCAGCAGAATGTCGGGCCGCTGGTCTTCGATTATCCGCAGGGCATCGTCTCTGCTGCTTCCTTCACCGACGATCTCGAACCCGCCGATCTGATCGAGCGTGCGCACAACGCCTTCCCTGAACAGCGGGTGGTCGTCGACGATGGCGAGCTTGATGGCTACTGTCATGTCTGCCCCATTTCAACGATGTTGAGGGCCATTCTTACGACTGTGCCACTCTGTGAGGAAGTCACGGTAAACTGGCCCCCGAGGCTTTCCACACGCTCGCGCAGCCCTACGAGTCCCAGCCTCTCGGGACGCACGATTTGCGGGTCAAAGCCGGCGCCGGCGTCGGCCACTTCGATACAAACGCGCTCGCCGTCGAAATGTTTCTCGACCGACTGACCTTCACCTCCGGCATGACGGAATCCATTGTTCAGCGCCTCCTGGACGAAGCGGAAGATGCAGATCTTGGCCGCCGGCGACAATGGCGCATGGCCGCCGGTCATCGATAGCATCACTTTGACGCCGGTTCGTTCTTCGTGCGCCCGTACGGCAAGCTGGAGAATTTCACCCAGTTCGGCATGCTCGATATGCGGCAGGACAAGGCCCTTGCTGATGCTCCTGATCTCGCGCATGGCATCGTCCAGATGTGCTTTGATGGCCAGCAATTCCTGTGCACGCTTCGATTGCGGCGTAGCGGGATCGGCAATGACGGGGCTGTCGATCCCCAGCGCCGCGAGAGCAACCAATTGCGCCGGGCCATCGTGCAAGTCCGCACCGATGCGCCTGAGATAGCGTTCGTTAAGTGCGGTGGCACGCTGCGAGGCACGCTGCACCCGCAGCCTCAACAGTCTGTTTTGCGCAAGCAGATCGGAAAGCTCGGCAATGCGCTGCTTCAACGAGCGGCTCTGCGAACTGATCATGCGGCTGCCACGGAACACGATTGCCGACAGCCCGAGAAAGAAGGCCGCTGTGACGGCGGCAACGTCCAGCCAGGTTCGAATGAGTGCCTGATGCAGGTTTCTTTCAAAATCAGTGGCGACCTCGTAGAATTCTGAAACGGCCACCACTTCCCCTGACCATGGCTGCAGCACCGGATTGTAGATCTCGAGAAGATGCAAGCCGCTGGCCCTTTCGGCCTCGCTGTCCGAATCGTCCAGCTTGTCGAACTCCGAGACCATTTGGCCTGCGAATGCCGCCCGGAGATTGTCGCTGGGTTCAAAGCGCTTGCCGATCAATGTCTTGTCGGTCGAATACAGGATGGTTCCGTCGCGACGCCAGAGCTTGAAGGATTCGAGCCTTGTGCCGAGTGCCCCTTGTCCCAGCGTTTCATCGAGCGCGTGGGCGACGCTCTCGTCGAGCACTTCGCTCTTGCGCATATCCGGAAGCAGCGGCGCGATAACGCTGTCCACGTAAAGAGCCGTCGCGGAAGCCGAATTCTGCGTGACCACGGTTTCTATATGGTTCGTGACGGAAATCCCCACCACCACCATGGCTGACAGGGAAAATAGACCGCCCGCGAGCAGGAACTGCGTTGCCAGCGACAGCGCGTTCCAACGGTCAACAAGGCTTGTCAGCCTGTGTGGCTTGGTGTTCCGAATGGCCCGCTCGGCAGCACGCCGCACCAGTGGCGCGATTCTGGAGAGCCGGCTAATCCGTTGTCGAACGTCGCTGAAAGACGCCATCCTAGGTGTGTAACCGATCAATCGCGATGGAACTAGGGCCTGATGAGAGGGCGAACAGCGTATCCGGCGCTTTTTTGGGCAAACCGTCTCATTGCGTCGTTCGGTAAAGCTCGGACGCGGCCTGCTTCAGTGCCGCCCGTCCATCCGGCCTCAGATACATCATGTGCCCGCCCTCCAGCACCTCGGTGCGAATGGGCTTTGCGCCGGCAAGCGAAGGAATTTGACCAAGCAGGTAGCGCGAGCCCATGTACGGCGTCACCAGGTCGCTGTAGCCGTTGACGATCAGCACGCCGAGGCTGGGGTTTAGCACGCGCGCTTGTTGAAGGTCGTCCATGACACCCGCATAGCCCTGACGCGTCGCGCTCGTCCCATAGTCCCAATTGCCGCTGACTTCACGGTTGAGAAGCCGATAGCTGATATCCGTGCGGAAGTTCAATTCATCACGCACATAGCCGACGAAAGCGGAGGTGAGCGCCGGCACGCTTCGGTCGAGCACCGGATCGGGACCCTCGACTCCCAGGCTCTCTGGCGCCACGTCCGCAGTCGCGATGTTGCCGTCATAGGCGCTGAGAACATTGCCCTTTGCCCGTGCAAACTCCTTGGCGAACAGCCCTATGGGAATGCGTGCAAAGTGCCGCTGGACGAGATCGAGCGGCAGACCGGTGATTGCGGCGACACGCTGGCTCGCCAGGCGTCCACCCTGCTCCAGCCCACCGGCCAGCGCGGCCAGATAATCGCCGAGCGCATAGCGTTCGACTTCCGCCAGCCGCTCCTGCAGGGCGGGGCCGGAAACACCTTCGCTGTGTAGGCGCACTGCCGCCAGCGACGGCAGTTCCAGCGCCCAGTGGAGCGGCTGGAACTCGTCCGGGCGCACCAGCGTGAATTCGAGCGCCGGCGAAATCAGCACGACGCCACTCGGGCTGATGCCGATGTCTTCCTGAAGCTTCCTGGCGAGCAATGCTGCTCGAAAGCCGCCATAGCTTTCGCCAGCCAGGAAGACAGGCGATGCCATACGGTTCGTCTGCGCCAGATAGAGCCGGATAAACGCGCCTATCGACGCGGCGTCCTGGCTGATGCCCCAGAAGCTGTGTGCTTCCGTGCCGGGCGCTTCACGGCTGTAACCGGTTCCGACAGGGTCCACAAAGACCAGGTCGGTCATGTCGAGCCAGGTGTCGGGGTTATCGAACAGCCTCTGCGGCGACGGCAGGAAACTTCCATCGGCCGCTGTCGCCAGAACCCGCGGACCGAGCGCGCCGAGATGGAGATAGGCGGAAGCTGCTCCCGGACCGCCATTGAACACGAAGGTGATCGGGCGACGCGGATCCGGTCCCGTTTCTTTCCCTGCGTGCAGAGCATAGGCGACATAGAAAATCTCGGCGGTGATATCGCCTTTGCCGGACGGCAATGACAGCGTGCCGGCCTTGGCCTCGTAATCGAGCGTGCGTCCGGCAATGACGATCGAATGATCGGAAGTCTGCGGCGGTGGCAGGAGCGAGAGAACCCCGCCTGTGGGCGGCGGCCGCTGGGCCGTCTCCGCATGACCGACCCCAGTTCCGGCAACCAACAGCAGAAGAGCGAGGGCGATTTCTTGCAGCTTGATAGGCATGACGTCTCCGGGAGCAATTTGGCTGGAAACTAGCACACCGTCGGCCGAACCAAAGTCACAGCACCGTGCGCCAGTACATCTGACAAGAAGGGGTCGGATTTGGAAATCCGATGCCCAGGCGGAAGATAGGGCGCGAGGGTCACGGCGGCAGCCTAACCTCTTCCAGCAGATGCGTGCGGCGGAATGGCGGACCAACGACTTCGTGAATTTTCTGCCGGTTGACTCGATTGGCCCACTTCCTAGGTTGGCATTCGGGGCTCCCGTGCAATCCGAAGTTGGTATGACATCTTTCCACACCCGAAAGCTTGCCCTTCTCCTTCTATCGGCAAGCGCCGCCATCCTGTCTTCCTGCGTCATGCCCGACGACACGTCGAGCACTGCGAAGGAAGACGCCACGGCGGCGGCAGCCCGCAGGGAGATGGTCGGCCTTAGCGAGGCGGACGTTCGAATGTGCGCCGGCTTTCCTACCGCCACTGCCGATGTCGGCAAATCCGGCCAGATCTGGACCTATCAGCGCGTCGTTCAACGCGGCAATCTCAACATTGTCGTTCCGACCGTGGCCATTGGCCCCGTCCCGGCGCTGGGGGGTTCCGTCAACGTCGCCCCCGGCGGCTATTGCAACACGCAAATTCGAATGGTTGACGGTCATGTTGCCAAGGTTGCCTACGCCGGCGACAACAACCTGCCGAACAACCGCGATGCGCTCTGTGTCAGCACTGTAGACGCCTGTGTCGCCTACGCCCGTCAGTATCATCCAGGCAGGACAATGGGCAGATAGCGTGATGAGTGGCATTGCCGCTGATCTGAACGCCTGAGATTTCTGGTTTGCCGGCTAGTATCCTCGATCCCGATCGAGCATCACCGATTTGACCTGACATTCCCCGCTGTCAACCGCCGACCCCATCGCGAATAGTGGAGAAATAGCGGTCGGTTCCGACTTGCCCGCCCTTGAGGGCAATTTCCAGCCCATCGATCGCCTTAATGCTTGAATGCGCCACACAAAGTGGCGAGCCCGGCGATGCCGGCAGCGGCATTCGCACAGTCAGCGCGTCGACGCCCATCTGGCCAAGTGCATGGCTCGACGTGTCGCCGCCGGCGATGACCACGCGCAGTAGCTTCTCTTGAAGCGTCAGTTCGCGGAGAACCTCGCCAAGGCCGTGGCCGAGCTTATGGCGGGCGCCTTCCCGGAGATCGATTTCTGCACCGCGGTCGGCCGCAGGCCCGAGCGCGGTGTAGAGGATGACGCTGCGCCCGGCCCGTAGGCTGGAGCGGCCGGTTGCCACCGCGCGCGCAATCGCGTCGTTCGAAGCCTCAGAAACCAGTTCGACTGGGTCGAGCTCGATCCCGTCGAAGCCGTCGGCCAGAGCATGACGGATCTGTCGTTCCGTCGTCGGCGAGCAGCTCCCCGAGACCACGGCGATCCTGTCGGCAGCGCCCGGCGGCGAAAAGGCGGATTTGGTATCCACGATCCGGCTCGCTGCCCATTCGACCAGCAAGGCATATTCGATGCCTGAAGAGCCGACGACGAAATAACCGCCCGGCTTGCGAGCGCGCCAAATCTCCTTGCCGGCAAGTGCCTGGGTTTCCAGGCTATCGACATCGACAAGCACAATACCTGAGCCATTCTCCACAAGCCGGTCGAATGCTTTCGACCGCGACGCAGACTGCAGCGTCGCCAGGTCGACCAGGCCCGAGGCGAGGCTGGTCTGGCGCGACAGATGGATCAGCAGGTCGGATTCGTCCATCGGCGTGGTCGGATGGCGGCTCATCACGGGATGGCGGTCGATGCGGAAATATTTTTCGCGATAGGCCGCGAACAGATGACCGAAGGCGGTGTAGCGCTTCAGCTGCGGCGCGCCGACCACCAGCGGCACGCCCTCTTGCCGGAAAACCGAGCGGCCGATTTCGATCGCCCGGCCGATGCTGCCGATTGCCGGGCTGGAATCGAAGGTCGAGCAGACCTTGTAGTGGCAGATCTCGGCGTTGACGGTCTTCAGCCAGGCGAAGGCATCTCGCAGATGCGTGTCCATCCACTGCGGCGTCTCGCTGCGGCTGGTGCCGGCCAGCCCAAGGGCGCGGCAATGCGCAAATTGCGAAAGCAGCGCCTCGTCCGGCTGGCGCATGAACAGGACGGTCGGCACGCCGCCGAGCTCGAGCGCCTCCATAACGTCGGTCGAGCCGGTCAGGTCGTCGCCATAGTAACTCAGAAGCAGGTTTTGCATGGCGTCAGGCCGCCTCGCCGCCGCCGAACTTCTCGATCGACCTCGCCAACTCGACATGGCTCAAGGCATAATCCGCCAACGAAATGTCCTGGACCGCCGCCTGCCAGGCCTGCTGCACGGCGCGCAGGCCGGCGCCCGGCCCGTCCGGGTGGCTGACGATGCCACCGCCGCAGAGATAGAGAAGATCGACCGTCCGGCCGGTTCGCTGGAAGGTTTCAGGCGCCTGCCCGCCCCACTGGCCGGAGCCGGCGACCGGCAATGCGCAATCGGCCGGCGAAAAGATCGGCGTGGTCACCGCCTTGAAGGATTCGACGAAGGACCAGTCGGGTTCCCAGTATTTTGAGGCGATGCCGTTGATCTGGAACTGGTCGACGCCGAGCAGGCGCCAGAACTGCTGCCAGACCTTGAAATCCATGCCAAGGCCGGGATGACGGGTGAGAATGTCCCAGCCATTGCGGTGGGCATGGAGCACAAGGCTGGAGCGTTTTCGGAGGTAAGCCATGCCACCAAAGCCGATCGAATTGATGTTGACCACGGCGCAATTGCCGCCGGCCTTTGCCACCAGATCGTGGTTTCGCATCATCTCGTCGGGATCGGCATGTGAAATGCCGAAGGCATACATGACCTTCTTACCGGTCTTCTGCTCGTGGTCGAGGATCAGCGGCATGATTGCCCTCACCCGCTCCGACAGCGGCGAATAGGCCGGGCTCATCAGCTTCTCGTCGTCCTTGATGAAGTCGACGCCGGCCGCAATCAGCTCTTGCACCATTGCGGCCGTCTCGTACGGGCGGAGTCCCAGCGCCGGCTTGACGATGGTCCCGATGATCGGACGATCTGCGACACCGGTCAGCCTGCGGCTGCCCGTGACGCCGAATTGCGGGCCCGGATGCGCGCCCCGGTACTCCTCGGGTAGCTTCATGTCGACGACACGGATGCCGGACAGGCCCTTGATCGAAAAGGTGCCGCCGATGGCGATGGTCATCAGCGCCGACAGGTCGGTGCCGATGGCGTCCAGCGGAAAGGCGATATCGATGTCGGCGCGCTTGACCGGGCCGTTGCGTGCTTCGGGGCTTGCTCCGGAACCGGTTTCGGGAAGGGACGGCCGGTCCGCGTCCGGCAGATGCCGTATCGCCAGGACTCGCGCTGCGACCCTGGCCTTGAGCTCTTCGGTCTCGCCGGCCAGCGCGACGAAGGTTCCGGTCGACTGGTCGCTTGCAATCTTGGCCGCCAGCGCCTCGATATTGCCGGGCGTTTCGATGCGATAGGTAAGAACAATCATATTCGCGCGGCCTGCCGGGGAGGTTTCGAAAAAGGTTCCTTGGCCCTCGAAATCTGGTATAATGAGTACATAAGCATTGCAAGCCCTATCCGGCTTGGCGGTAAGGGCGAGCCGGCAGCAGGCGTTCCGGAATTCACGGCGGAAATGCTAGATAGGGGCCGGTCAAAGGAGTGATTCGCGACGATGAACCGTTCGGAGCCGATCGTCCGGCGCAAGCTTTCCGACGAAGTATTCTTGAGACTGAAGCGCCTGATCACCGGCGGCGAATTGCTGCCGGGTGACGACATGCCATCGGAGCGCGAATTGATGGAGCGCTTCGAGGTCGGCAGGCCGGCGATCCGCGAGGCAATGCAGGCGTTGAGCAATATGGGCCTCGTCGCGATCTCGCATGGCGAGCGGGCGAAAGTGCTGCAGCTGACCGCCAAGTCGATCATCAAACAGGTCGACGGCGCCGCCAAGATCATCCTGTCGTCGTCGAAGGACACGCTCGAGCACCTCAAGAACGCACGCATCTTCTTCGAGCGCGGCATGGTCAAGGAAGCTGCAGAAAAGGCCACAGCCGAGGACGTGCAGCGGCTGCGGGAAACGGTCGCCGAGCAGCGCAGCCATCGTGGCAACTCGGAAGCCTTCATATCCGCCGACATGAAATTCCACACACAGATCGCGGCAATATCCGGTAACCCGATCTATGTCGCCGTCAGCGAGGCAATGCTAGGCTGGCTAAAGGAATACCACACCGAAATGCTGATCTGGACCGGCAAGGAAAAGTTCACGCTGACCGAGCACGAAGAGATCGTCGGACGCATCGAAGCCAAGGATGCGGATGGCGCCGAGAAGGCGATGATCAAGCACCTCGAACGCTCGCGCGCGCTCTACGTGATGAATTCCGGCAACTGAAAATCAAGTGCAGGTCCCGACCGGCGTCGCGGTCGGACCTTCTCGGCCTACTGGCTGACCACAGATCAGCCTGAGCCCGGACCGACGCAGTTTTATGTTGCCGTCTGAATCCGGTGTATGTGCCGCGTTGTTTTCATTCAACGATTTCAGCATTTGCATCTTCCCAGCCATGGATTTCCGCGGCCCGCTTTCGTCAGCAAGCCCGCATAGGCCCTCCTGGAGGCGCCGCGCTTGTTCTGGGATTGGCAATTCTTGCAAAGACTATGCTAGGCTTGCCACCCGAGAACGACACTGGAGTACCGCAATGGCTGACAGGGGCCTCCACGTTGTGATCTGGCTGCCGTCGAATTTCTATTCGGCCGTCGTCTCGACGCTCGTGGAAATGTTTCAGCTTGTGAATGACGTCTGCCGTTCGCAGGTTCTCTCCTGTGAGTTCGTTTCAAGGAGCGCGCCGTCGGCATCGAGCACAGGAATTTCCTTCCCGACAAAGGCTCAACCATCCCGGAAAATGGATGTCCTGATTCTCATTGCCATGCCGGGTGTCGAGATTCCGGAGCTTCTGCGCTCGCTCGACGAGGAGAGTGAGCATTCAAAACCGCTGATCGCGCTCGCGCAGCAGCAGGACGCAATCATCGCAGCACATTGCGGCGCGTGTTATCTGCTCGCCACTTCGGGATTGTTGGACGGCAAGCGCGCAACGATATCCTGGTGGCTGAAGAACGAGGCAAGCCGCCGGTTTCCGCAAGTGCGATGGGACGCTTCCCGCCTGCTCATTCGCCAGGACCGCCTTTACACATGTGGAGGCGGGTTTTCCGGACTCGAACTCGCCAGGGCTTTGCTGATCGATCTGGGCTTCGAGAAGGAAGAGCGGATCATTCGAAAACTTCTGGTTCTTCCTCCGCCGCGCAAATTCCAGAGTCCCTACGAATTTCCTCTCGACAAAATTTCGAACGACGCCAGCCCATTCGAGAACAAGCTGCGCGAGCTCTCGAACGACAAGATGTCAGAAATCGATTTGAAATTTCTTGCAACCGAATTGGCGATGTCTTCGCGAACCCTGTCTCGCAGGTTTTTCGACGAACTCCAGACAACGCCGGGAAAATGGATCCAGGAAAGGCGGCTGGAGTTGGCAAGGTCCATGCTTGAGGAAACGAAACTGAGCGTCTCAGAAATCTGCTATCGGGTGGGATATCAGGACGTCGCTTCGTTCAGCCGTCTTTTTTCCAAGACAACTGGAATGGCGCCTGGCGAGTTTCGAAAGCAAGTCCGGTGACAAGTCGGCAGCGGAAGTGCTGCGGCTACGGGCAACCGCTGCGGAACTGCGGCGATTCATGAACCCCGGCGTAACTTCAGCCAATCCGGACGATTGCGTAGGGCGTCATGACAAGACGGTCTCGGCCCGACGCGTCGCGCTGAATCTGGCGTGACGTTCGTCCATCCCAGATATTCAGAAAACCCTGATCGGAACCGAGCCCGGAAACATCGACTGGAAGGTCGTCCGGAGTAAGGTTCGCCAGCCAGACGATGATCTTGCCTGTCTGGGAGTGGCCGGCCAGTGCCAGCACCCGCGTCTCATCGATCGTTGTCGCCGCCACATGCGCATAGCCGGCCAGATCGCAAAGTCCTTTCACCGCGTGGAAAATCGGCCGGGGTGTACCTTCTTTGACAGGTTCGCCCGACGAGGCCAGCACGCCGAATGGTCCGGTGAAGCTGCAGAGCGTCAGCATTTCAAGCCCGGCCGGCGCAACGCGCGCGGCATAGCCGATCGTCCATGCGGCCCCGAACAGCCCGGCATGGCGAGGGTCGCGGTTGGCCATGGCAATGCGCTGACCGTCGGGATTAGCCTTGGTCGCGCCGCCATAAGGGTTCTGGCGCATGGCAATGGTCGACGGCCCGATCCGATAAGGTATTGTTCCGAAGATCGTTCGTACTGACGCCGTGATGAAAGGTAACGCCTCCAGCGATTGCATGACGCTGAGATCGTCGGCGGCGTGCACGATCGGGCAGGTGCAATGCGTGACGAAATCGAGCGGGTCGGCCGGCACACGCTTGCGATTGAGTTCGGTGAAATAGCTGAACATGCCGCCGCCGAGGCGGCTGTCGGGAAAGGCGCGCCGCGTCGCGGCGTAGACGTCTTCGAGCGGCGGGCATTGCGGCCATGCGCTGCCCGGCGGCGTCGACTGCCGGTCGACTGAGGGCGAGACGGCAATGGCCGAAAGCTTGAGCCCGGCCTGGCGCACCCTGTCGGCGACGCCTGAAAGCTCGGCGTCGAGATCGCCGTCGCCGGCAATGACACATTCGAGCGTTGTCCGGACCGGATAGGCGGCGGCGAGCCGGGCGTAGGATCGCAAGGCGTCGAGCCCATGGCCACGCGTCGGGTCGTAGTGGAACATCAATTGCTGCGGACCAAGCTCGCACAGCATCGGTAGCTTGCCCAGCGCCGCCTCGACCTCATCCGGGTAGATGATCACGCCAACATCCGGCAGCGCCGGTCCGGCTTGGCCGAGCGTGACGCGAACTGGGTCCGCGATTGCCGCAGCGGTCGGCACTTTCCCGCGACCCTCTATCCGCAAACTAGTGGTCTGGCTGAAGGTCTTGCCGGCAGGCAGCACATAGGGCCATGGCAGCGCGAGCGGCCGGACATAGGTCTTGTAGGAGGCATCCGACCAGTTGCGCTGGTCCTCCATCTCGAAAATGTCGCCTTGCATCCGGCATTCGGCGGTGACGCCCGGCCGGACCTCATGGGTGATCGCCCGCAGATCCTTGAAAGGCTGCCAGGGATCGATCAGCTCTGGAAGCCGCGTCGCGACAACGCTGCCATCGGTATGCTCGACCGTGACCGGGCTGCCGGCCAGCCCGGCAATTGGATGCAGGATGCAGAAGCCGCAGCGATTGGTCTCGAAATCGTTGTCGGGAAGAGCGCTCACGTCGAAGATCAGCTGGCCATCGGCCGAGCCCTTGATGGTCGCACGGAAGTCGAGCCGGCTTCCCTCTGGTCCGAAGCAACCTGCCGAATAGCTGACGAAGAAAGCGTCATCGCCCTGGTCGATGATTAAATCGGTGAGCGCCGGCTCGTAGGTGCCCCAGTCGCGATCCCTGACGATGAAGGCGACGGCGCGCAGAACCTCGGTGCCGCCATGCCGGATGGTGCGCAGATTGCCGTTGACGAAGTCCGCCGTCAGCGCGCCGGCGCGCAGCCTGACCGGTTCGGCTTCAACGGCACGTGTGCCGTAGAGGAGGAAGGCGTCGGCTGTCATTTCAGCAAGGCGTCGAGTTGCACCGGCTCCCGGCTTGCGGCGCCAGCGTACGCAGCCTCGACCAGCGCTAATGTCTTGAGGTTGTCCGCGCCCGAGGTCGCGGGCTCGGTTCCCTTGGTCAGGCAGTCGACCCAATGCTTTTGAATGGCGACGACGCTTTCCTGGATGTTGTGCCACGGCCGTGATGCCCAGGCCAGCAGCGGTGGCGAGACGTCGCTCACAGCTGTCCCGCTCCTGCCGGTGACGGTGAGCCGGTAGCCCTGCGCCAGCCGGATCGTGCCGTCGCTGCCGTCGATCTCGATCAGCGTCTCCGGAAACGGCTCGGTAGCGAGCTTGCTCGCGTAGCTGCAGTCGACCACGGAAGTGGCGCCGCCCGTGTGGTCCATCAGCATCGTCGCAACGTCCTCGCCGGCAATGCCGGGATTGATGCGCGCCGTTCGCGCAGTGACGGTCGAGACGTCGCCCAGCAGGAAGCGGGCGATATCGAGGATGTGGATACCCAGATCCTCGATGATGAAGCGCTTTCCCGTCGCCAGATAAGGCTGGCCGGAAAACACGTCATAGGCAGAGCGGAACGAGATCCGTCCGAAAAAGGGGGTGCCGATTTCGCCGCTGTCGAGCACGGTACGCACCGCCTGGATCGGAGACTGCCAGCGAAAATTCTCATGCACCATCAGCGGCACGCCGGCGTCAGCACAGGCCTTTACCATCGCCTTGGCGTCGGCAAGCGTCGGCGCAAACGGTTTTTGGCAGATTGCCGAAACGCCGTGCTGCGCCGCCATCTCCACGAGCATTCTGTGGCTTGGTGCGGTGGTGGCGATGTCGACGAAATCCAGCCTTTCGCCGGCAAACAGCGCCGCCGCGTCGGTATAGCGCCGTGCGACCCCGAACTGGTCGCCAATGATCCGTAGCCGGTCCGGATCGCGGTCGCAGATGGCGGTGATCGAGGCGCCCTCTATGTCGCGCCAGGCATGCATCTGGTTGATGGCAAAGAAGCCGCAGCCGATCAGCGCTCCACGCAGTTCCGCCATGTCAGCCGGCCTTTGCCATCTGCATCAGCGTGACACGGCTCTGCAGCCGGCGCTGTGCCTGGTCGACGACGACGGCGACGATGATGACGAGGCCCTTGATCACCATCTGCCAGAACGAACTCACTCCCATCATCACCAGCCCGTCCGAAAGGATGCCGATTACGAAGGCGCCGACAATGGTGCCGCCGATCGTGCCGCGACCGCCCGACATCGAGGTGCCGCCGAGCACCGCCGCGGCAATGGCGTTGAGCTCGAAGCTCTCTCCGGTCGCCGGATGCGAGGCCATTAGTTCGGACGAGATGATCAGCCCGACGATCGCCGCGCAGAAGCCGGAGAACATGTAGACGAACATCTTCACCATATTGACGCGGACGCCCGAAATCCGCGCCGCCCGTTCATTGCCACCAACCGCGAAGATGTGGCGGCCGAGCGGGGTGTATTTGGCGAGATAGGCCGCCCCTAGCGCAACGACGAGCAAAATCCAGAGCGCGACCGGCAGGCCGAGCAACCGGCCGGCGCCGAGAAAGCCGAATCCGGTAGTGCCGAGCTCCGGCTTGCCGACGAGATTGGGGAAGGTGCGCCCGTCGGACGACAGCAGCGCCAGGCCGCGCGCGACATAGAGCACGCCGAGCGTGGCGATGAACGGCGCAACGTTGAGCCTGGTGATCAGCAAGCCGTTGACGGCGCCGATCAATATGCCGACGGCAAGCGTGATCAGCGCGATCTCGAAGACGTTGAAATAGATGGTATAGCCGACCTGCAGGTCGATGCCGTTGAGCACGAGATAGCCGGCCACCATGCCGCACAGGCCGACGATCGAGCCGACCGACAGGTCGATGCCGCCGGTGATGATGACGAAGGTCATGCCCATTGCGAGGAATGCGTTCAGCGCCACATGCTTCGACATCAGGATAAGATTGGCGGCCGATAGGAAATTGGGGGCGGCTATCGAGAAGAATAACAGCACGGCGATCAGCGCGATGAACGTCCTCGCCTTCATCAGCGTCAGCAGGACCGAGCCGCCCGACATGGAGTTGACCGCCGCCTTGGCTGGGATGTCAGTCATGCGTCTTGCTCTCCGTGCGGGACCGGTCCGTGGCCGAAGGCGGAGGCAGCGACGAGTGCGGCCTCCGTCGCCTCGGCGCGGTCGAACATGCCGGTCAGTTTTCCATTGCTCATCACCGCGATGCGGTCGGACAACGCCATCACTTCGTCGAGATCGGAGGTGGCAAACAGAATCCCTAGGCCGTCGCGCGACAGCTTGCGCATGGTGCGGAACACGTCGGCCTTGGCGCCGACGTCGATGCCGCGGCTGGGCTCGTCCATCAACAGCACCTTCGGCCCGGTGAGCAGCGCCTTGCCGATCACCACCTTCTGCTGGTTGCCGCCTGACAGGGACGAGACTTCCTGCGCCGGATCGGCGACCTTGATCGCCAGTTCGCGCACCGTCCGGGCCACCGCCTGTCTTTCGGCGGCACCGCGAATGTGGAACAGGCGCACGAACCGCGACAGGCTGGCCAGCGTCAGATTGCTGGCGACGGAGAGGATCGACACCAGCCCTTCGCGCTGGCGGTCTTCGGGGATCAGCGCCAGGCCGCGCCGGATGCGCCGCGTCGTGTCGCGCTCGTGCACTTTTTTGCCGGCAATGAATATCGTGCCCGTCGAATGGCCGTGGCGGCCCATGATGCAATCGAACAGCTCGCTGCGTCCGGCGCCCATCAGGCCATAGATGCCGAGGATTTCGCCGGCGCGCAGCGACAGCGAGACGTGGTCGACCGCAAGCCCGCCGGTGACGCGCGGCAGGCAGATATCCTCGGCGCGGAATATTTCCTCGCCCGGCACATGGCCGTCGGCCTTGGCGAAGTCCTTGGCGTCCGAGCCGATCATCTGCCGCACGATCCACTGGGTGTCGACGTCTTTCATCTCCGCCTGGCCGGTGATGCGGCCGTCGCGCAGCACCGTGATGGTGTCGCCGATGCGGATCAGTTCCTCGAGCCGGTGCGAGATGTAGACGATTGCCACGCCGCGTGCCTTGAGGTCGGCAATCACCTTGAACAGGATCTCGACTTCCGCCGCGCTGAGCGCCGAGGTCGGTTCATCCATGATCAGGATGCGCGCATCGAGCGAAACCGCCTTGGCGATCTCGACCAGCTGCTGCTGGCCGATGCGCAGATCCTCGACCAGCATGTCGGGCCGGATGCCGGCTTCCAGGCGTTCAAGGAACTCCGCCGCGCGGCGCTCCTGCTCCTTGCGGTCGATCTTGCGGAAGCGGTTGGTGATCTCGCGGGTGGCGAAAATATTTTCGGCGACAGTCAGATTGCCGAACAGATTCAGCTCCTGGAAAACCATGCCGATGCCGCGGCTCACGGCATCCCCGGAAGACGAGAATGAAACCTCCTCGCCGTCCAGCAGGATGCGCCCGAGCGTCGGTTGCTCGACGCCGGCGATGATCTTCATCAGCGTCGATTTGCCGGCTCCGTTTTCGCCGACCAGCACGTTGACCGCGCCTTTGCGCACCTCGAAATTCGCCCGCTTGACCGCGACGGTGCCGGAATAGACTTTCGAGACGTCCTCCAGCTTCAGGATGACATCTTGATCGCCGCTCATGACTTCGGCCCGATCTTTGCCTCCGCCGGCGTCACCAGCGGCAGGTCCTGGCCACTGCCCGGCGTATAGGCGCCAAGTACCTCGACGCTGCGGCCCTCGAGTGCCTCGCGCGGCAGCTTGGAAAGCACGGTCTTGTCGGCATAGGCGTTGAAAGCCTTGCCGAACTGGGCGAAGTCGATCTGGTTGGTGAAATCGTTGAACTGGATGAAGTCGAGGCTGTCGCGCAGCGCGGTTCCGCGCATTGCGGGTCCGATCTGCACCCGCGCGTCCGCCTTGCCGTCGCCGTCGGCATCGACGTCCATCGTCGCCGCGCGTGACTGTGTGTTGGCTGCCACGACCTTGCCCTCGAGCCGAACGGCGAAGGTCCATGGCGAATTCGCCTGCTTCTTCGGGTTGCCGTATTTGGCGCCGGCAGCGGCGGGATCGGTCTTGGCCAAGGTGTGAACCTCGGCAAACGGCCCGGCCTTCTGCTGCAGATAGGGTATGACTTTCGCCGCCCAGATGTCCTCGACCATCTTGTCGGGATCGAATGCGGAGCCAGTGCCGCCGTTTTCCGCCGACGGCGTCGGCAGGATCTTGCAGGCGGTCAGGCTGCCTATTGCTGCGAGGAACAACGCGACAAAGATCGGCCGGGTCAGCGTGTTGAACATGTCGGCTCGTTCGGCATGGCGGTCAGGAGCACCCAGAGAAATGGAGGCAAGGGCGAAATGGAAGCAAGGGACGAACCGGAGGCTCGTCCCTTGCTGCTTGATGTTACGCCGGCTCAGTTGGTGAGCGCGAACGTCTCCAGCTTGGCGGCATTGTCGCCATTGACCAGGACGCAGTCCATCAGCTGCTTTTCCTCAGCCGGGGACTTCTTGTTCTTGATGAAGTCGTTGGCCTGCTCGACCGCCATCTGCGCCTGCGCGAAGGCCGGCTGCAGGACTGTCGCCTTGATGCCGCCGGAGGTGATCGAGTCGCGCACGTCGTTCGACCCGTCGAAGCCGACGACGATGACGTCCTTGCGGCCGGCAGCGGCAAGTGCCGCATGAGCGCCCATCGCCATCGTGTCGTTGCCGGAGATCACGCCCTTGATATCGGGATTGGCCTGGAGGATCGATTCCATCTTTGAATAGGCCTCGGTCTGGCTCCAATTGGCCGACTGCTGCGCCACCATCTTCAGGTCCGGATAGTCGTCGATGACGTCGTGGTAACCCTTGGAGCGGATGCCGGCATTGGTGTCGGATTCCTTGCCGACGAGCTCGACGAAATTACCCTTCTCGCCCATCAGCTTGACGAATTCCTGCGCGCCGAGCTGGGCGCCCTGATAATTGTTGGAGACGATCTGCGCGACGGCAACGCCGGCGGCATTGATCTCGCGATCGATCAGGAAGGAAGGAACGCCTGCGTCCTTGGCCTTCTGCACCGCGGCGACGGTGGCGTCGGCGCCGGCATTGTCGAGGATGATCGCCTTGGCGCCGCGGCCAATCGCCGTGTCGATCAATTCGGACTGCTTGTTGGCGTCGTCGTCATGGACGAGCACCAACGCCTCGTACCCGAGTTCCTTGGCCTTCGCCTCCGCGCCGACAGCTTCCGCCTTGAAGAACGGATTGTCATGCGAGGGCGTGATGATGGCGATCAAATCCGCCGCATAGGCGGGTGCGGCGGTGCCAAGCGCCAGCATGCCGGCAAAAGCCGCAAGCGTCATTCTGCGTGTCAGTTTCATGTATTCCTCCCGTTGAAAATCCGTGCCTTATCCCAAGGCTATATGCATTCGATTTCGTTAGCCGGTCGTAGGCGGCGGGTCGCGTCAGATTCACAAGCCCTTGGCCGGCTTCACCTCGACGGATCGCTCCCCCTATCCTCCACTCATCCAGCGCCTGATCCTGCTGCGAAGCTTGACGGTCCGATCCATCGAACAGCTAAGCCAACTGGTATAATGAGTCAATGACAATTTCAGGTGACATGTTCCGGAGAACGCGTTGCTGCCCTCAAGTGATGCGCTGAATGCTCGCGGCAATCTCCTCCGGCTCGAACACCCGCTTCCAGTCGTCGCGCATCAGCACCGGCTTGCCGAACTCTATCGCCTTGTTGCAGGCGTCGGAGAACACGCCTTTGGTCTCGCCGAAGATGACGGCGCCAAGCACGTTCATATGACCAAGCAGGAAGTCGAGCGCCGCCTGCTTGTCGACCCCGCGCGCCACCACCTCGTCAACGGCCTCCTTCATGACGACGAGCAGCGAGGCGCATACCGTTTCCGAAAGGCCGGGCTCGAGCAGCGCCATCTGATCGACGGTGACGCGATGCGAGCGCATGACCGGGGCCCAGATGATCTTGGCGATCGCCTCACCCTTGGCGAAATCCTCCTCCGGTCCCTGCATCAAGGCGCTGACCATGTGTTGCTTGGCCTTGACGCCGCCGAAATAGTCCTTCTTCGCCGCCATGTCGGTCTCATCGTTGAAGATCGGCGGATGGCACGGGTGAGTGACGAAATACGTCAGGTCCGACCGCTTCGGCAAATGCCCGGCGAAAGGTGCCGCGGCGTCGAGCACGACGACCATCGTGCCTGATGCAAGCTTGCTCTCGATGTTCGCCGCGACCTTGCCGATATGCGTGTCCGGCACCGCCAGGATCACCACATCGGCGCCATCAAGCGCCTCATCGGCGCTGACGGCATCGATGCCGAGGCCCGACTTAAGCCGCTCGCGGCCGGCGTCGCTGACCTCGACATGGCGTATCGTATAGGGAGATCCGCGAAAATTGGTCGACAGACGGTAACCCATTTTGCCGCCCGCACCAAACAGCGCAATCGTTGTCATGTGTCCGTTACTCCTGAATTCCAACGATGGCCCTGCCGATCGTCATCCCATTGACTTGTATGCACATTGCCGCCGGTTGGCGGATTAGAGAACGCAGGGGAGCCGCCGCTCAAATGACGATGCCATGGACGATGTCTCGGGCGCCCGGATGTCCAGCACAGCGCAGCTACGCGGAGCATGCTACCTCAGGTACACATTATACCAGCATACCAAATTGGCAAGCGGCCATGGCACGGCTCTGACCACTTGTTTGGCCGTCGTTTACCTCCTGTTCAACGGCAAGGAGCGATCATCGCGCTGAACCGCCGATCGGCGGGATGATTCGCAGCCGACAAAGGCCCATGCTCGAAACGTCACTCTACAGCCCGGTCAAGGCCTTCCTGGAAGGCCTGGGTTTCATGGTCAAGGGCGAGATCGGCGGCTGCGATCTGCTGGCGCTGAGTGCCGACTCTCCGCCGATCGTCGTCATCTGCGAGCTGAAGCTGAAGTTCAACCTCGAACTGGTGCTCCAGGGCGTCGACCGTATGGCGGCGAGCGACGAGGTCTGGCTAGCGGCATGCATGTCGGCCCGTGGCAAGGGCCGTGAGAGCGATGTGAGATACCGCAATCTCTGCCGTCGGCTCGGCTTTGGCCTGCTTGGCGTGCGACCGAACGGCGAGGTTCAGGTGCTGCTCAGCCCGACGGCATTGGCTCCGCGTCGCGATCCCCGGCGCCGCTCGAAGCTGATCGATGAACATCGGCGTCGGCAGGGCGATCCTGTCGCCGGCGGCGGCTCGCGTGCGCCGATCATGACCGCTTATCGCCAGCAGGCGCTGGCATGCGCCGCAGCCCTCGCCGACGGCCCAAAGCGGCCGCGTGACTTGAAGCCCAACCTGCCGAACGCGCCTAAGATCCTGCTGCACAATGTGTATCGCTGGTTCGCGCGCACCGATCGCGGGATCTATGAACTGACCGCTCAGGGCCGTGAGGCGTTGCAGCGCTGGCCGCAGCCCGATCGCAGCCACACCGCTGCCTGAGACAGGCAACGCCGGATTTCGCGCCCTGCTTTCCGCGCCAATCACGGCTTTCGGCAAGACATCACCTCGGTCACGGAACCATATTTCGACACGATGGTTTTGTCGTCACCGAATTGATCGTCCGCTGAGCAAACGGAAGGAACGGCTATGCGCCTATCGACGACAATTGCCACACTTTCGGCACTGGCCCTTGCCTCGCCGGTCTATGCGCAATCCGTGGGACCAGAGCTTGCCCCTGTCCCGCCGACGGCCCCGCAAACCCTGCCAGAGCAAGCCACGCCCGAAGGGACCACTCCCGACCAGACTACACCTGACCAAGCCTTCTCCGCCCAGAATTTCACCGCAGTGACAATCGTGGCGATGGAGGATCTGCCTCCTGACATCAAGGCACAGGCGGAGGCCGTCGTCACCCAGACCAGCGCCGAGGATTTGCGCATCCTGCAAAGTTCGATCGACGCATCGCCGCAGGCGGCATCGGCGCTGGCGGCGAACGGGCTTAATTCCACGCAGGTCGTGGCGGCCAATATCGACGGCGACGGCACGCTGACGCTGATCATCCAGACGACGACGTGAGCGGCTGAAAGCGGACAAGCCGGCTCCGGCACGGAAACGAAGGCCGCCCGATCGCGGAGGACTGTCATGGCCGAGGCTGCAGTTCGCAACTTCACCATCAATTTCGGGCCACAACATCCCTCCGCTCACGGCGTCCTGCGGCTGGTGCTCGAACTCGACGGCGAGATCGTGGAACGCGCCGATCCCCACATCGGCCTGCTGCATCGCGGCACCGAAAAGCTCATCGAGTACAAGAACTACCTGCAGGCCTTGCCCTATTTCGACCGGCTCGACTACGTCGCGCCGATGAACCAGGAGCATGCATTCTGTCTCGCCGCCGAGAAGCTCCTCGAAATATCGGTGCCGAAACGCGGACAGCTCATCCGCGTGCTTTTCTGCGAAATAGGCCGGCTGTTATCGCACCTCCTCAACGTCACCACGCAAGCCATGGACATCGGCGCGTTGACGCCGCCGCTCTGGGGTTTCGCCGAGCGCGAGAAGCTGATGGTCTTTTATGAGCGCGCGTCCGGCGCCCGCATGCACGCGAATTATTTCAGGGTCGGCGGCGTGCATCAGGATCTGCCGCCGGAACTCCTCGACGACATCTGGAAGTTCTGCGATCCGTTCCTCAAGGTCTGCCACAATCTCGAAGAGCTGTTGACCGAGAACCGCATCTTCAAGCAGCGCAATGTCGATGTCGGGGTGATCGGCCTCGATGATGCCTGGGCCTGGGGCTTTTCCGGGGTGATGGTACGCGGATCGGGCGCGTCCTGGGACCTGCGCAAGGCGCAGCCATACGAATGCTATTCGGAGATGGATTTCGATATTCCGGTCGGCAAGCATGGCGACTGCTACGACCGCTATCTCGTACGCATGGAGGAAATGCGCCAGTCGGTCCGGATCATGCGGCAATGCCTGGAAAAGTTGCGCTCACCCGAAGGCCAGGGACCGGTCGCGATTCCGAACCACAAGATCACGCCGCCGCCGCGTGCCACGATGAAGCGCTCGATGGAAGCGACGATCCACCACTTCAAACTTTATACCGAAGGCATTCGCGTGCCGAGCGGTGAAGTCTATGCCGCCGTCGAGGCGCCGAAGGGTGAATTCGGCGTCTACCTCGTGTCGGACGGGGGCAACGTTCCCTACCGATGCAAGATCCGCGCACCTTCCTTCGCCCACCTGCAGGCGATGGATTTCCTGTCCCGAGGCCATATGATCGCCGATGTTGCCGCGATCATCGGCTCGCTCGACATCGTGTTCGGAGAAATCGATCGCTAGTTAGCCAGGTCGCAGGATCTTCCCCGATCGCAGAATCATTTGTGTCGTTAGTAGCCGCGCAGGCAGGCCTGGACGGCGCTCGGCCGCCGGCCAGACGAAGGCCCTCACCTGCGGCGGGCCAGCTCAAATTCTCACATCAAAGACGGACGCATGGCCGCGACAAGGCGCAGCCAAGCGTCGAGGAGTTTCACAATCTGCGCGGCCCGACGGCGCACGAGCCCCTCCAAGTTCGGAAGCGCTCTCCACGACGCGGAAAGAACGCGTGTTCCGCCGTTCCCCGTACCGCCTCAATGCACGATCAAGCCCTTCATCCAGGCAACAAATCTGTTGCCGCGAACTATCCCGCGCACCCTGGCAGCGGCCCATCTCGCTTGCATCGTAGCGCCGACATGGCAATGGCAGACGATTTGGTGCAACTGCCGGTCGCTCAGTTCGAAGAAGCGCTTTGCCTCACCATAGGTATCATCGCTGAGGCCCATGGCACGCAGAACCGGATCCTCGAAGGCGACAGTGAGCGGCGTCCCAGCGCCACGCGATCTGTCACGCGCTTCCCTGTTCATATATTCGGTGCCTGGAAGCGCCCCAAGGCATCGCGTCGGATTTTGTTCGAGAAGTTCCGCCCAACGTTCAATCCGCTGGGTTCGAGTCATCGCCGGATACGCCGCGAAGGACTCAACTTCCGCGACGGCCTGCAGTTGGTCGAGTGTTTGATGTTTCATGGTCGGCTCCTGTCGACAGGTGAATTCGCCCACGCCTACATGAGCAATTATCGCGCCACGGAGCGCTGACAAGGCCGGACCGCCGCAACATGAGGCGTACAGATCACCTGCCCGGTGAAGCGGCGCTCGAATTCCGACGCGCCCCCGCCTGTGTTCGATGTCGACCCGTTAACCGAACCCGTTTCCGGACAGGAACTTTTGCGGAAGCTTGCCGTTTGGCTTTGCGTCCGCTTCGGCGGCTGCAATATCAGTCTTGAAAGCAATTCCGTTGGACACGAAGCCTCAACGCGTCGAGCAAGACGTCGAGCCTGTAAATGAAACCCGGGAGCAACCGGCCCCGGTTCGAGAATCTCGTGAGCGATCGGCAGAGCCCCGGCAGGAAAAACCCGACGGGAATGCCTCGCAACGAAAGGCCGGTCTGCTCGGCTTTCCCAGGCGCCATCCCTATGCGGCCGCAGCCATCGCGCTTGCGCTGTTGCTCGTCGCGGCAGGCATCGCGATCTGGTGGCTGAACGCTCGCCAGTACGAATCGACCGACGACGCCTTCATAGATGCGCGCACAGTGACGATCGGTGCGCAAATAGCCGGCCGCCTTACCGAGCTGGCGGTTACCGACAATCAGGATGTACAGGCGGGCGATGTCCTCCTGCGTATCGACGACAGCGACTATCAGGCAAACCTGAAGCAGGCCGACGCCGGCGTCACCGCGGCCGAGGCCGAAATCGTCAATGTCGCCGCCCAGATCGAGGCTCAAAACGCAAAGGTAAACGCTGCCCAGAGGCAGGTTGCACAGGCCAAGGCAGCGCTGGATTTCGCCAAGGCCGAGGATCAACGCAATCGCGAACTCCTGGCCAGGGGCACAGCAACGCAGCAGCAGGCGCAGCAGGCGGCATCGACGCTGCGTCAGGACCAGGCCGCGCTGGACAGCGCCGAGGCCAATGTCGCCTCCGCAAAAAGCCAGGTTTCGGTCTTGCAGGCACAGGCCAGGAGCGCCGAGGCGCAGCTCGAGCAGGCAAAGGCCAGCCAGGAGCAAGCCCGCACGACGCTGTCGCGCACGACTATCACAGCACCCGCAGCCGGGCGCGCAACGAGCATTTCCGCCGCTAAGGGCACCTACGCCCAACCCGGCCAGGTATTGATGATGTTCGTTCCCGACGAGGTCTGGGTGAAGGCCAATTTCAAGGAGACGCAGCTCGATCTGATGCGGCAGGGACAGCCGGTCGATATCGACATCGACGCCTACCCGGGCAAGTCCTTTCATGGCCGCGTCGACAGCATCCAGGCCGGCAGCGGCACCGCCTTCAGCCTCCTGCCGGCCGAAAATGCCACCGGCAATTACGTCAAGGTGGTGCAGCGCGTGCCGGTCAAGATCGTCTTCGACAAGCCGCCGGATGTGCTTCTCGGGCCAGGCCTGTCGGTGGTGCCGACGGTCAAGGTGCGATGAACGGCGAAACCGCCAGAAATCAGGGCGAAAGCCGATCCGCCGCCGGGACACACAATCCGTGGCTCATCGCCGTCGTCGTCTCCATCGCCACTTTCATGCTGGTGCTGGACACCTCGATCGCCAATGTCGCCCTGCGCAACATCGCCGGCAGCCTGGCGGCCGGAATGGATGAAAGCACCTGGGTGATTACCACCTATCTCGTTGCCAACTCGGTGATCATTCCGGTCAGCGGCTGGCTGGCAAGCGTCATCGGCCGAAAGCGCTACTACATGCTCTGCGTTGCGACCTTCACCGTCGCGTCGCTGCTGTGCGGACTGGCGCCCAACCTGGAACTGCTCATCCTGTTCAGGGTCCTTCAGGGCCTCGGCGGCGGCGGCATGGCGCCAAGCGAGCAATCGATCCTTGCCGACACTTTTCCGCCTGAAAAGCGCTCGCAGGCCTTCGCGCTTTACGGCATTGCCGTCATCGTCGCACCGACGGTCGGGCCGACGATCGGCGGCTGGCTGACCGACCATTTCTCCTGGCACTGGATCTTCTTCATCAACGTGCCGTTCGGCATCCTGTCGCTGGCCCTGGTGCAATGGCTGTTGGTCGAACCGGACGTACTCGAACGCGAACGCAAGGAACGGCTGAAGGGCGGCCTGAAGATCGACGGGATCGGGTTCGTCCTGGTGGCGACGGCCTTGGGGTGCCTGGAGATTTTCCTCGACCGGGGCCAGCGCTACGATTGGTTCGCCTCGGATTTCATCACCACTTTCGCAGTGATTTCCGCGATCGCGTTCCTGCTGCTTATCCCATGGGAGCTCAGTCGCAGCGATCCGGTCGTCGACATGCGTCTATTGTTCACGCGCCAGTTCGGCACGGCCTTCCTGGTCATGATGGCGGTCGGTGCTATCCTGTTCAGCACCACCCAGATCGTGCCGCAGCTGCAGCAGACGACATTTGCCTACACCGCGACGCTCTCGGGCCTTTCGATGATGCCGGGCGGCATCGCCATGCTGATCTTGATGCCGGTGTCCGGATTTGTAGGCAGCATCGTGCAGCCCAAATACCTGATCATGATGGGCATGTCGGTGGTCGCAGTGGCCCTCTGGCATATGACCTCGCTCACCCCGGACGCCAGCTTCCGCTTCTTTGCCTTTGCCCGTGTTTTCCTGATGGTCGGGCTGCCGTTCCTGTTCATTCCCATCTCGACCGCGGCCTATGTCGGCCTGCCCCCGCAGAAGACCAACCAGGCATCGGCGCTGATCAACGTTGCACGCAATATCGGCGGCAGCATCGGCGTCTCGCTGTCCAACACCGTCATTGCGCAAAGCTCCCAGATCCATCAATCGAATCTGGTCGGCAACACCGTGCAGTCGTCGCCCGCCTATCAGCAGGCGCTTCGGCAGGCGACCGAGCATTTCGTCGCCCAGGGTTCGCCGATGGTCGAGGCGAAGCAGCAGGCGATCGGCTGGCTTGGCCAGTTGATCGCCCGCCAGGCCACGCTGCTCGCCTATGTCGATGTCTTCCGCTACTGCGCGGTGGCAACCGCCCTGCTCGTTCCGCTTGCTCTGCTGCTGCGATCAAGCAAGTCGGGCAGCAGACAGGCGAATCCGGAGATGGGCTGACCAGAAGGCGGGAACCAGCTGACCCATTGCGTTGTTCTGCGCCAAGAGGAGATGATCACGATGGCCACTATTCCCACACCCGAGCCAATGCCGACCCCGGTGCCGCCGCCTCCCATCCCCGATCCCAAGCCCGTGCGTGAGCCGGACCCCGACAGGCTCCCCGACGAGGACCCCATTCCCAATCCGGATGAAAACGATATTCCGCCGAAGCGGGCGTTCAACATCTAGCCTATTAGATTTCGAGCACAGCGTAGGGGCGGCCGGTCGGCTTGGCCACATGCATGGCAACGTTATAGACCGACGCCCCGCCCGGTGTGCGGCCCTCGTAGGCGCCGCGATGCGCATGGCCATGCACCACCGCGCTGACCTGGAACCGGTCTATTGTCTCGGCCAGGCGTGACGAACCGAGAAACGGGAAGATCTCCAGCGGCTCGCCTTCGACCGTCTCGACGACAGGCGCGTAGTGCAGAACGACAAGCGTGCGTTTGGCGCGGACCTGCCGCATTGCGTTTTCAAGCCGCATCGCTTCGTTCACGCTTTCCGCCACCATTGACTTGATCGCCGGTTCGCCGAAGGAGCCGAGCATGCGCGACCCAAAACCGCCAACGAAACCCTTGACCCCAACGAACCCGACCTCGTGAATCTCTATCGCCTCGCCGTCGAGCAGGTGAACGCCCGCCTGGCGCAGAATGTCGGTGACCTGCTCGACGGCGCCTGACTCATAGTCGTGGTTGCCAAGTACGGCGACGACCGGGATCGTGCAGGCACGCAGTTCCTCGGCAAGGATTTCGGCCTCCCGAGGCTTGCCGAGATTGGTAAGGTCGCCCGTCAGCACGAGAACCTGGGCTGCACGCGACATCTCGCCGAAAAGATCGCGGTACGAGGCCTGGTCCTCCTTGCCGACATGCAGATCGCCAATGGCGGCGACTTTGAGTGCGCTGCCGTTTTCCGCCTTCGGCGAAGCAGTTTCGAGCTCGTCAGCCATTGCTATGTTCTCCTTCACCGCCGACGTCGGCAAAGCCCCATTCCTTGACGTCGATCTCATAGTCGGTTCGTGAAAGCATGCGCCCGCGGCAGATCCGCATCCGGGAAGGCGGCAGTTCGCGCTGTTTGGCCAGCCGGTCGAGCAATTCGTCGAGCAGCCACGCCGGCACACGGTCTCGCTCCGTCGGATAGATCCATCGGAAGTTCAAGAGATGCATCAGCAAGACTTCCCAATGGACTTCCATGTAGGAAAGCAGCCTTTGCCAATCGATCTGGTCGTGCGCCTTGAGGATGGTGTGCGCGACGTCGGCGCCATCGTGGCGGCGGCGGTCCTGGATGAAGCTTTTGGACCAGATAAGCTCGGTTGGGCCGATGATCCGCACCTGGCTGCCCAGCAATTCGCCCTGACGGGCGTGCTCCAGCCACAGGTCGTCGACGGGCATTGTGCCGTTCATCGAGGCGAAAATGACGTCGAAAAAATGCGTGCCCTTGAACACTTTGCCGAGCCACCGGTCGTCCTCGACCACGACGGCGTAACCGATCCGCTTGAAATGGACGAGGATGCGCGGGCAGTCGCCGGCCTTGCAGAAAATATCGAGATCCTTGGTCAGGCGGGTGATCCCGGTATAGGCGCTTACGGCATAGGTGCCGGCGACGAGAAAGGGGATGCCGGTCGTGACAAGCTCGCGGATCGCCTCGATATAAAAGACCTCCGCTTCGGCATTGCGAGGCGTCGGGGCGGCTTTTGGATCGACCGACGGAACGGATGCCGGGATGGCGCTTTCCGGTGGGGGATTAATGATCATAGCTATGGCTCCTGGCCCGGCAGACCAGCAGCCGCCTGTATCTAATAGCCAAGCACGCCCGATGGTTCCCGCCGTTACGCGGCACTGCCGCTCCCGCCGCTGCATCAGGCGAACACATCGCCGTCGCAGGCCTTCGAAGCGGTCATGGCTGTCGCCGTCGCGGCAGTGATGAAAAGACATGCGACCGGTTATTTTGGCGTCAGGATCGCAGTGCAATCAGCCTCAAGCGCGTCGAGGCGGAGTAGGCCCGCTATCATCCTCAGGTCCGGAAAGGATTGGCTTCAACATGGTTCCGGAGCTGTCGGAGGCGCTGCGCACCCGGCGCAACAGCCATTTGAGCGCCCGTAGCCAAACCGACTCTGTTTTCCGTAACGGTGCAGGCGGCGTGGCGAAAAGGCCATTCTCCATTTTGTAGTTCCTCACAGTCTCAGTCCAAATCAGCGTTCTTCAACGAGCAAAGCTTGTGTTGGTTCCGCGTCGCCATCGGCGGGAGCACGGGCTGGACGGGGCGAGGCCATCATTGGCGGGTTCGAGCGGGCTAGCCTTCTGCAGGGAGATCAGCGCCTCGCGAGATCAGCCTCGGCGATCAAGTGGCGGAATTCAGCTACCAGCCGGCGGGATTCGGCTCGTATCCTGATGCGCCGGCTCTGGACACGACCCGCGAAGGCTGAAATTGTGATCGTATTTCCAGTTGCAAATTTGGTTGGGCTCGGCGGGGATGGCGCTGGTTTCTGAAGACATTGCCCGCCATCCGGCGCTGCGTCGCCATGTCCAGGCTCAGTCGCGGACGCTTCTCCAGACCTATGAAGCGAACCCGCGGCTGGCCTCCGTATTCGCCACCCAACAACGTTGGCTGATGGCCCATATCGGCCTTGCCTTGTATTTCAATCGAGAGCCGGACGATCATCGCAAGGGACTTACGTCCGCACGGTTCATGGACGACATCTGCCGGCATTCGGTGGCCAGCCGCAACACCGCCGACGCCTTTCTGAAGGAGATGCTGCATTACGGCTTCATCCGGCATCTGCCGATCAAATATGGGCGCATCCGCCCCTTTGAGCCGACCGCGGGCACTCTGGAGACGGTTGCCGGCTGGGTCATGGCTCATCTCAGAACGCTGGACAGCCTGGACAGCGGATTTCGACTGGCTGCATTCGTCGCACAACCGGACATGCTCGCCAAACTGCAGCCGCTGGTGGCCGACGGCCTGCTTTCGTCGCATGCCGTGCGGGAGCCGAGACAGACCTTTTCCTTATTCACCTGGCTCGACAATGGCGGCATCGTCATGGATTGGCTGATGTCCGGCGTCGACCCCGATCATGCCGACCTGGGCCGAATCCCGACCGGTGTCGTCTCAATCGGAGATTTCGCGAACTGGCTCAAGCTTTCCCGGACCCACCTGTCACGCAAATTGGGCGATGCCGAAGAACTCGGCAGCGTCGGCTGGTTGGGCCAGCGCGGTCACTCGGTCATGTGGGTGTCGAGCGAGTTCTATCAGGAATACATGACCGCCCAGGCGGTCAAGCTCGCCATCATCGATGCAGCCTTCGACAACTGTGTTGTAACTTCGCAAGCCAGCTGAACCGCGAGCCGAACGCCGTCGTGGCGGCTTTCGCGCCGCCGCGACGGAGGTCTGGCTTTTCAATCGATGTCGAACGACACGCCCTGCGCAAGCGGCAGCGCCTTGGAATAATTCACCGTATTGGTGGCGCGCCGCATATAGGCCTTCCAGGCATCGGAGCCGCTCTCGCGGCCGCCGCCGGTTTCCTTCTCGCCACCGAAGGCACCGCCGATCTCGGCCCCTGACGTGCCTATATTGACGTTGGCGATACCGCAGTCCGATCCGTCGACGCTAAGAAAGCGCTCGGATTCCTGCAGGTCGCGGGTAAAGATCGAGGATGACAGCCCCGCTCCCACCGCATTGTGTTCTTCTAGCGCGGTGTCGAATTCCGAATATTTCATCACATAGAGGATGGGCGCGAAGGTTTCCTCTGTCACGGGCGAAACCTGCCGCGGCATTTCGACCAGCGCCGGACGCACATAGTAGGCGTCGGGGTGACCGTTCTCGACCCGCATTCCGCCGGTTATCTTACCGCCATGCGAAGCCGCCTCCTCCAGCGCCTTCTGCATATTCTCGTAGGCAGCCTTGTCGATCAGCGGGCCAACCAGAGCGCTTGTCTCCAGCGGATTGCCGACCGAGACGCTCTCATAAGCCTTCTTCAGGCGCGGAACGAGCTGGTCATAGACGCTCTCATGCACGAACAGGCGCCTGAGCGTCGTGCAGCGCTGGCCGGCCGTGCCCATGGCGCCGAAGGCGATAGCGCGGAGCGCCATGTCCAGATCGGCCGTCGGGCAGACGATGCCGGCATTGTTGCCGCCGAGCTCCAGCACGGCACGGGCAAAGCGCTTCGCCAGCCGTGGGCCGACATCCCTGCCCATGCGCGTCGAGCCGGTGGCCGAGACCAGCGGCACCCTGGGATGATCGACCAGGATCTCGCCGACGGCGCGATCGCCGATCAGCACGGGCGCCAGTCCCTGCGGCGCGTCAGCACCGAAACGCTTTACCGCGCGTGCAAAAATCGCCTCACAGGCGAGCGCCGTCAGCGGTGTCTTCTCCGACGGCTTCCACACCACCGCGTCGCCGCAGACCAGCGCAAGTGCTGCGTTCCACGACCACACCGCGACCGGAAAGTTGAAGGCCGAGATGACGCCTACGACACCGAGCGGATGCCAGGTCTCCATCATGCGATGGCCGGGACGCTCGGTGGCGATGGTCAGGCCGTACAATTGCCGGGAAAGACCGACGGCGAAATCGCAGATGTCGATCATCTCCTGCACTTCGCCAAGACCTTCGGATGGGATCTTGCCGACTTCGATCGATACCAACCGGCCAAGCTCGGCCTTGTGTGTGCGCAATTCCTCGCCGAGCAGCCGCACCAGTTCGCCACGCTTGGGAGCTGGCACCTGCCGCCACGCCAGGAAAGCTTTGTGGGCATTGTCGATGGTCGTTGCCGCATCGGCCGGCGAGATGGTCTTCAGCGCGGCGATCTGCTCGCCGGTCACCGGGCTGCGCACGATAAGATCGCCGCCCGTAAGCGCGCGCTCGGCAACGCCCAGTTTCGCCAGAAGCCCGGCCGTTTCCTTCGCAATCGTCATTTTCATCCCTTTCAGATCCCGTCGCTCATATGGCGTCGGTCCAAGCCTTGCGCCATACCCACTCCCTGCCGGTCGGCACACCAGGCGCTGTCATGGCGTGGCATTACGCGTTTCAGGGAGAAATCGCCACCCCGGCATGGTCCAAGCCGGCGTCCGACTGTTGAACCAGCCAGATAGAGCGAATCAGTGTGCCGTCTTGGCGGTTTCCCGCACGGCGCTTTCTTTCATCAGCCGGTCGATATGCATGCGGATATGCGCTGCCTCGGCGGCCGTGTTGGCGAGCGCGATAGCGCGGTCGAAAGCGACACGCGCCTCCTCGCCGCGGCCAAGCTGCATCAGCAGTCCGCCCTTGAGGCCGAAGAAATGGAAATAGCCGGAAAGCCTTCCCTCCAGCGGCTCGATCATGGCGAGTGCGGCTTCCGGTCCACGCACCTTGGAGACCGCGACGGCGCGGTTGAGCGTCACCACCGGCGACGGCTGCATCTGCTCGAGCAGTCCGTAGAGCAGGTCGATCTCGTTCCAGTCCGTGTCCTCGGGCTTTTCCGCCCGCGCATGCAGTGCGGCGATCGCCGCTTGCACCTGGTAGGGACCGGGCTTGCGATGGCGCAACGCCTTGTCAACCAGCGCCAGGCCTTCATCGATCATCTTGCGGCTCCACAGGCTGCGGTCCTGGTCTTCGAGCAGCACGATCTCGCCGTTCTCGTCGAAGCGAGCCGGCGAGCGTGCATGCTGCAGCAGCAACAGCGCCGTCAGCCCCATGATCTCCGGCTCGGTCTGGAACAGCCTGAGCAGCAGCCGGGCCAGCCGGATCGCCTCTTCGCAAAGCGGCGCACGCGCCGAAGCCTCGCCGCTGTTGCTGGAATAGCCTTCGTTGAAGATCAAGTAGACCATGGCGGCGACGGCGGCGAGCCGTTCGGAGCGCTCGACCGCTCCCGGCGTCTCGAACGGCACCCCGGCGTCGGCGATACGCGCCTTGGCGCGCGTGATACGCTGCTCCATGGCGCTTTCACCGACGAGGAAGGCGCGGGCGATCTGCTTGACCGTCAGGCCGGAGACGATGCGCAACGCCACCGCGATCTGCTGTGTGGCCGGCAGGTCGGGATGGCAGCAGATAAACAGCAGCCGCAAAATATCGTCGCGGTAATGCGCCCCGTCCAGCCGCTCGGCGACGTCGCTCTCGGCATCCTCCAGATCGGAGATCTGGTCCTCCTCCGGCAGCGGCGCCTGCTTGGCGCGCTTGCGCACCGCATCGATGCCGCTGTTGCGGCCGACGAAGATCAGCCAGGCTGCCGGATCGCGCGGCGGACCGTTTTTCGGCCAGTTGTTCAGTGCCCTCAGGCAGGCGTCCTGGAATGCTTCCTCCGCCGCGTCGAGGTCGCGGAAGTAGCGCAGCAATGCCCCCATCGCCTGCGGGCGAGCGGTGCTGATTGCCGTGCTGATCCAGGCGAGTTCGGTCATGCGGAAACCTTGGCGGGATTGAACAGCGAGACCGGCCGGATTTCGTAGGAGCCGCCGCTCGGGTTGACCTCGGAAAGCTCGCGCGCGAAGTCGACGGCCTCATCGAGGTCGGCGCATTCGAGCGTGTAAAAGCCGAGGAACTGTTCCTTGGTTTCGGCAAACGGGCCGTCGATGACGATCGATTCGCCCTTGACCTTCCTCAGCGTCGTCGCCGCGGTCGTCGGCAAGAGCCGCGCCACCGGGCCAAGCCGGCCCGCCTGGGCATATTTTTCCTGCACACCGATAAGCTTTTCCATGACGGCGTCGTCCTGCTCCTTGCTCCAGGAGCAGACGACGTCTTCGGAAGCATAGCAGAGGATCGCGTAGAGCATGGGTCGTCCTTTTCTCTGTCAAAGGACGAAACACTAGGACCGATGCCGACATGGCGTCGACAAAAAAATACGCTCCGTCCGGCGTCATTCCCTCGCCTTCAGCCATCTCAAGACCAAGGCCTCCTCGTCGTCGAGCCCGGCGATCGAGCGCTTGCCTTGGTTGGCATCCGCCATTTCGTCCAGCAGCCGTCCTTCGGGCCAGGCGCGGAACACTTCCGGATGGATGTAGCATTGGCGACAAACCGCGCGCGTATTGCCGAGCCGCTCGGCAACCTTGTCGATGACATTGTTCATCACCCGCTTTTGCTGCGCCTGGCTTTCCGGACGTTCGGTTTGCGCAAACAGCGACGCCGCATGGATGGTGCCACCCCAGGTTCTGAAGTGCTTGGAGCTGAACTCCGCTCCGGCATTTTCCCTGATATAGCGGTTGACGTCGTCTGAGCGCACCGGATGCCTGTTTCCGTCCTCGTCGAGATACTGGAACAGTTTTTGGCCCGGCAGGTCCTGCGCTCCACGCACGACCTTGGCAATCCGGCGATCGACAAGTTTCAATCTCCATTCCTTGCCGGATTTACCGATGAAGGCAAAGCGCAGGCTCGAGCCCTTGATGTAGACATGGCGGTCACGCAGCGTGGTCAGCCCAAAACTCTTGTTGTCGCGGGCATAGGCGGCATTGCCGACACGGATCATCGTGTTGTCGAGCAGCCAGACGATAGCCGCAACGACGCGTTCCAGCGGCAGGCCGTGACGGCGCAAATCGACGTCGATCTGCCGCCGCAGTTCGGGCAGGCTTTCGGCGAAGGCAATCAGGCTCGAATATTTGACGCCGTCACGCTCCTCCGCCCAGTGCGGGTGATAGCGGTATTGTTTGCGGCCGCGCTGGTCCCGACCGGTCGCCTGGATGTGACCGTCGGCATCCGGCGAGATCCACACATCCGTCCAGGCCGGTGGAATGGCGAGCGCCTTGATGCGTGCCAGCGCCTCCCCGTCGACAATCCGCCCGTCGGGTCCTTTGTACGAGAACCCCTTGCCCGAACGCAGCCGGCGAATACCGGGTTCAGTGTCGGTGACATAGTTGAGCGAGGCCCGAACGGCCGAGGCTTGCGCGCCGTTCTCCAGCGCTCCGTTGTGCGGCACCGCGTTTTTTGGTGCAGCTTTCCTCACAGCCGATTGGCCAGACGACGACCCGGATTTGTCCAGCATGTCCTCTCCACGGAATTTCCGTAGATAAGCCGCTTGCCGGCTGCGGGTTCCAACGCCTCTTGATCTCTTGGTCCCAGAACAGCCTATCGACGTCGCCGTGCGTCGAAGACGTGCGTCGTCACGCCTTTTCGAGCACGACCGGAACGACGTCGACCGCCTGCTCGCCGACCTGTCCACCGGTGGTTTTCAGCACGCCGACGATCGGCGCCACATCGGAGTAATCGCGGCCGTAGCCGACCGTGATATGGTCGTTGCTAGCCCGCATGCCATTGGTCGGATCGAATTCCTGCCAGCCGGCATCGCGCCCGCACCACACCTTGACCCAGGCGTGCATGGCGTCGGCGCCTTCGAGCCGCGGCTTCCCGCGCGGCGGGATGGTGCGCAGGAACCCGCTGACATAGCCCGCGGGAATACCGAGGCCGCGCAGGCCGGCGATCATGATGTGGGAGAAATCCTGGCAGACGCCGCGCTTCAGGCCAAAGGCGTCGCTGGCCCGCGTCTGCACGGTGGTCGCCTCGCCGTCATAGGTGAAATCGCGGTGAATGCGGTTGCACAGAGCCATGGCCGTGCCGACTGTCGAACCGCCGGCACTGCCTTTCGCATAGGCAGTGATTGCCGCGTCGATGCCGGCATGATCGCTGGCGGCCAGAAAGTGATGCGGCGAAGCCGGCGCCAGCGAGTGCACTGCGCCGAGTTCTTCCCTCAGCCGGCGTATGTCCGGCGATACGTCGAGCCCGGGTTCGGGCCGCGACACTGAAACACGCGCGCTCATCCTGATGTCGAGCGCATCATGCGCGTCACGAAAGGCGATCGAGGTGACACTGTTGCCGAAAAAGTCGGAAAAGTCGGAACGTTCGCTGGGCGCCGGCACAAAAGACAGTGAAGCGGCGATGACGCGCTGCACGCCAGGGATGGTCGGCGGCAGCACGCGCACCTGATGGCGGCCACCGCCGGCCGCCGCATCATAGTCGTAACGCAGGTGAAGCCTGATGTCGTAGAGCATGCTGTCTCTACCCGAAATAGGCTTTGGCGAGGCTGTTGTAGAGCCCGCCGATTTCATTGGCGAGATCGCCGAGGGCCTTGGCCGTCATGTCCGAGGGCTCCTTGATGGCGATCGACGTGTTGAGCTGCAGGATTTCCTTGGCCGCCGGCGACATATGGCCTTCAGCGCCGACAGCGGGCAGCAGCGCGATTTCGGCCTTCAGCCGTTCGAGCTGGAAAAGGATTGAGCGCGGGTTGAGCGGATCGAGCGCCAGAAGGTCGACCACGGTGCGCCGCCCCGCCTGCACCGGATACTGCCGACGGTGGGTCATGACGCTGTCGCCGATCTCCAGCATCATGTCGAGCGCACCTTCCGGCGCCTGGGCTCCGGTCAGCCGGGCGAGCGTGCGGGCGATCTGGATGCCGCGTTCGAGCCTGCGGCCGATTTCCAGGAAACGCCAGCCGGCAAAGCGGTACATGTTCTCGTGCAGCAGGCCGGAAAACCCGGCCAGCTTGCGCAGGATGACCGTCATTGCCCTTGTCGCGTCGTCGCCCGGCGCCACGGTCGCGGCAAATTGATGGATGGTCTTCGACAGATCCTTCAATGCCAGCCAGCCATCGGGCGAGAAGCGGTCGCGGATCTGCCCGGCGCTGTAAACGGCGCTGTCCAGCGTGCCGATGAGCCCCAATGGGATTGCCGTCTCGACGTCGATGCCGAACGGCGCGAGATAGTCGCTGATATCGGCGAGCAGCGGCATCTCGGGATCGGATGTCTCGGCCAGCCGCACATGGTAGGCGCGCAGGATGCGCACCGTGTCTTCCGATCGCTCGATATAGCGGCCGAGCCATGTCAGGTTCTCAGCCGCGCGGCTGGGCAGGCTGCCCGGCAGGGTTCGGGTGAAGCTGTCGTGCTCCTGCGGCAGCAGTGTCTCGCGCTCGACCGGCCTGTCGCTGACCACCCAGACATCCGCCGCCTGGCCGCCGCGCTGCATGGCGATGGCCGTCGGGTCGAGCGAAAAGCCGACACGGGCAAACCCGCCCGGCATCACGGTCCAGCCTTCCGGCGTCCGCGCCAGATAGACGCGCAGGCTTGCCGGCCGCGGCTCCAGCCAACCGCCGACATAGACAGGCGTGGTCGACAGCGTCACCGCTTCCTGGCCGACGAAGTCGCCGCCGTCCCGTTCGATCCTGGCGACCAGTTCGGCCCGTTCCTCGACCGACAGCGCCGACCCGAGCTTGGTCGAGCCGTCGTCCTCGAAGGCAAGCCGCGTCGACAGCGCCGGGCCGATCACCATGCTATCGATGTTGGCGAGCACATGTTCACGCTCCGTCTCCTGCCCGCACCACCATGTCGCGACCGTCGGCAGCAGCAGTTCCTCGTTGCGCAGGGCGCGCGAAATCTTGGGCAGGAAGGCGAGCAACGCGCGCGTCTCCATCAGGCCGGAGCCCAGTGCATTGACGGCCGAAACCGCCCCTTGCCGAACCGCCTCGACCAGCCCCGGCGTGCCGATCTGCGAGTCCGGCCGCAATTCAAGCGGATCGGCGAAGGCGGCGTCGAGCCGCCGCCACAAGACGCTCACCGGCATCAGCCCCGAAACCGTGCGCACCATCAGCCTGCCGCCGGAGACGGTCAGGTCCTCGCCCTCGAGCAGCATGATGCCGAGATAGCGGGCGATATAGGCATGTTCGTAATAGGTTTCGTTCAGCGGTCCCGGCGTCAGGATGGCGACACGGCCGCCGGCTTGCCTGGCCATGCCGATCAGCGCGTCGCGGAAGCGACGGAAGAAGCCGGCCAGGCGGTGCACATGCATTTCGCCGTAGATGTCGGACAGCGCCCTTGTGGTGGCGACGCGGTTTTCCAGCGCAAAGCCGGCGCCCGACGGCGCCTGTGTGCGGTCGCCAAGCACCCACCAGCGGCCGTCCGGGCCACGACCGAGCTCGAAGGCGCAGAAATGCAGGAAATGGCCGCTCGCCGGCCTGGTGCCGACGACCGGCCGCAAATATTCCGGGCTGGCCGCGATCAATCCGGCCGGCAGAATGCCTTTCTCGACCAGCCGGTTCGGCCCGTAAATGTCGGCGATGGTCTCCTCGAACAGATCGGCGCGCTGGACCAGGCCGGCGCTGATGTCAGCCCATTCCTGCTCCTCGATCAGCAGCGGCACATGCGCCAGCGGCCATTCCCGCTCGTTGGCGCCGGCTTTGTCATAGACGCGGTAGTAGACGCCGGCGTCGCGCAGGTACTGGTCGGCGCGGGCGAAGCGCTGGGCAAGCTTTTCCGGCCCCAGGTCCTCCAGCGACTCGATGAAGTGCCGCCAGGCCGGCCGCGGATTGCCCGACGCATCGACCATCTCGTCGACGACGCCGTCGATCGGCTGGTAGTGCTCCAGCAGACTGTGGGTCTGCGGCTTGCTGCGCAGCCTTTTGTGATTCCCCTTCGCCATGGCTGATCAGAGTCTTTGCGGCCGCCGAAGGTCAAGGGTCATCGGGAAATCTTCAGAGGCTTCTTCGTTGCGCAGCACATAGCTGGACGGCGTATGGCCACGCGGCTCGAAGCGAGCGAGCCGCCGCGCCTCCGCTTCGTTGCCATTGACCGGGAAGGTGTCATAGCTGCGCCCGCCGGGATGTGCGACATGGTAGACGCAGCCGCCGACTGCGCGGCCCGACCAGCGGTCATAGATGTCGAAGACCAGCGGGGTGTTGACCGGCAGCGCCGGATGCAGGCCGGACGCCGGCTGCCAGGCCTTGAAGCGCACGCCGGCCACCGCGATCTCGCGGTTGTCGGTCACCTTCATCGGCACGACGCGGCCGTTGCAGACGACGGCGTGACGCTCCGGGTTGAGCCCCTCGGTCTTCACCTGCAGCCTTTCGACGGAGGAATCGACAAACCGTACGGTGCCGCCGATCGCGCCTTGCTCGCCCATCACGTGCCACGGCTCGAGCGCCTGCCTGAGCTCCAGCTTGACGCCGGCATGCTGGACGTCGCCGCAGAACGGGAAGCGGAATTCGAGCTGGGCATCGAACCATTCCGGACGGAACGCAAAGCCGTTCAGCTTGAGGTCGTCCAGCACATCGAGAAAATCCGCCCATACATAATGCGGCAGCATGAAACGGTCGTGCAGCGAAGTGCCCCAGCGCACGAAGCGGCCGTCGAGCGGGTTCTTCCAGGCCCGGGCGATGATGGCGCGCACCAGCAATTGCTGCGCCAGGCTCATGCGCGCGTTGGGCGGCATCTCGAAGCCGCGGAATTCGACCAGCCCGAGCCGGCCGGTCGGCCCGTCCGGCGAAAACAGCTTGTCGATGCAGATTTCCGAGCGATGGGTATTGCCGGTCACGTCTGTCAGAAGATTGCGGAACAGCCGGTCGACCAGCCACGGCAGGGGTGCCGCGCCCTTGTCCGGATGCGGCACCTGCGCCATCGCGATTTCGAGTTCGTAAAGCGAATCGTGGCGCGCCTCGTCGAAGCGCGGCGCCTGGCTGGTCGGGCCGATGAACAGGCCGGAGAACAGATAGGACAGCGACGGATGCCGCTGCCATTGCAGCACCAGGCTCTTCAACAGGTCGGGGCGGCGCAGGAACGGACTGTCATTGGGCGTTGCGCCGCCGACGACGACGTGGTTGCCGCCGCCGGTGCCGGTGTGGCGGCCGTCGATCATGAACTTGTCGGCGCCAAGCCGCGTCTGCCGCGCCTCTTCGTAGATCGCCGTGGTCGTCGCCACGCAATCCTGCCAATTCGCAGCGGGGTGGATATTGACCTCGATGACGCCGGGATCGGGTGCGACACGGATGACATTGAGGCGCGGATCGTGCGGCGGGCCGTAGCCTTCTATATGCACCGGCAGGCCGATCGCCCTTGCCGCGTTCTCAGCCGCCGCCACCAGTTCGAGATAATCCTCCAGCGCCTCGACCGGCGGCATGAACACACAAAGCCGTCCGTCGCGCGGCTCGACCGAAAGCGCCGGGCGCCCGGCGCCGCCGATCTCGGTGATCTCCTGTTCGACGCGGTCCTGCTGGCCGGTAACGGCCGTAAAGGATACCGCCTGCTGGCGTCGTGCCATCTCGTCGGCGCCCTCCAGTTCGGCCGGAGAAGCAGAACCGGGCAAGATCGCCTCGCGCGCCGGCAATGGTCCGCGCGGCAGCGATGGATCGACCGGGACTATGTAGGGGAACTGCGCCGGCGGCACATAGGGCAGCGTGCCGAGCGGCAGGCGGTAGCCGACCGGCGAATCGCCGGGCACCAGGAACAGCCTGCCGCGCCGCGTCTTCCACTTCTCCGAGCGCCAGCGCGGTCCGGACGCCTGGCTGTTCCAGCGCTGGACAGGCAGCACATAGCCCGACGGCTTGGTCAGCCCGCGTTCGAACACCCGCGCCATGCGGCTGCGCTCCTCGGGGTCCTCCAGCTTCGAATTGGAAGGATCGACGTTGTCCGGCAGCTTGCCTTCCTTGAGCAGCCATTCGGCGGGATCCTCATAGGCTTCGCTGACCATCGTCTTGTCGATGCCGAGTTCGTCGGCGATCGCCGTCAGCAGGCCTTCGGCCTGCTTCGGTCCGACATCCGCCTCGCTCTTTTCATGCGCGATCAGCGACGGGTCGCTCCACACCGGCTCGCCGTCGGTGCGCCAGTAGAGCGAGAAGGTCCAGCGTGGCAGGCTTTCGCCGGGGTACCACTTGCCTTGCCCGTAATGCAGGAAGCCGCCCGGCGCGAAGCGTTCGCGCAGCCGGCGGATCAGGGCATCGGCCTTTTCCCGCTTGGTCGGCCCGACGGCGGCGGTGTTCCACTCTGCAGCCTCGAAATCGTCGATCGAGACGAAGGTCGGCTCGCCGCCCATGGTCAGCCGCACATCGCCGGCCCGGAGCGCAGCATCGACCTGGACCCCCAGCGCGTCCAGCGCCTGCCAGCTCTCGTCGGAGAACGGCTTGGTAATGCGCGGACGCTCGGCGATGCGGTCTACCCGCATGTCGAAGCCGAATTCGACATTGGCGAAGCTCGCCATGCCGGAGATCGGCGCGGCATTGCGGAAATGGGGCGTTGCCGCGAGCGGCACATGGCTTTCGCCGGTGAGCAGGCCGGAGGTCGGGTCGAAGCCGATCCAGCCGGCGCCCGGCAGATACACCTCGCACCAGGCATGGAGGTCGGTGAAATCGGTCGCCGTGCCGGGCGGCCCGTCGAGCGCAACGAGGTCGGGTTTGAGCTGGATCAGGTAGCCGGAGACGAAACGCGCGGCGATGCCGAGGTTCCTCAGTATCTGCACCAGGAGCCAGCTCGAATCGCGGCACGACCCCTTGCCGGCGGCCAGCGTTTCCTCGGGCGAGAAGACGCCGGTTTCCATGCGCACGATATAGGCGATCTCGCGCTGCAGCCGCGCATTGAGGTCGACGACAAAATTGACGGTGTTGGTCGGGTGGCGCGCGATGGTTTTCAGGAATGCCTCCAACAGCGGCCCCGCCGGTTCCGGCGTTCGGTAGATGGTCAGATCGTCCCGGATCTCTTCGGGGTATTCGAATGGAAACGTCTCGGCCGACGGTTCGACGAAGAAATCGAACGGATTGTAGACCGTCATGTCGGCAACGAGATCGACCTCGATCTTCAACTCCGTCACCGGCTCGGGAAAGACGAAGCGGGCCAGGAAATTGCCGTAGGGGTCCTGCTGCAGATTGACGAAGTGATTTGCCGGCCCGACCTTCAGCGAATGGCTGAGCACCTTGGTGCGGGAATGCGGCGCAGGCTGCAACCTTATGACTTGCGGGCCCAAGACGACCGGCCGGTCGTATTTGTAGTGGGTCAGGTGATAGACGGCTGCCAGAATTGCCATGGTGCCCCTGAAGTCGGCGTTTCAAAAGGAGTTCGCTGAACCCTGACACGAATGCTGACCATTCTCCAAGCAGAGATGTTGCGCTGCACCTAAATCAAGCAGCTTTCACAGCTTCACGAAACGGAGCGCCGACCCCGGGATTCCGCAGTGTGGCGGCAAGACGTTGCAACGCTGCAGAGCCGAAGTCCGGCGGGTCAGCACCGGGCGCTTCCCGCCGATATCGATGATCGGCAGCACACGCGATGCTTCGTCGAAAAGAGCGGAAAAGAAAAAACCCGCCTCGGCGGGCGGGTCGTTGGAGCCAATTAGCACCATACCCAGATTAGTAGCATAACTGCCGGCACAAAGCAAGAACAAAATGTGGCATGGTCGACGAAAGTTGCCGATCTCCCGCTTTGCGAGGGGAGATACCAGGCACGGGCATCCTGGAAGCGGAGCCTGAACCCTAAAAGAATGCCTGCAACCCGGTCTGCGCCCGTCCGAGGATCAGCGCATGCACGTCATGCGTGCCCTCGTAGGTGTTGACGGTTTCCAGGTTCTGGGCGTGGCGCATGACGTGATAACCGATCTGGATGCCATTGCCGCCATGCATGTCGCGGGCCTGGCGGGCGATGTCGAGCGCCTTGCCGCAATTGTTGCGCTTGACGAGCGAGATCATCTCCGGCGCCATCTTGCCTTCATCCATCAGCCGCCCGACGCGCAGGCTGCCCTGCAGGCCGAGCGCGATCTCGGTCTGCATGTCGGCGAGCTTCTTCTGGAAAAGCTGCGTACCGGCCAGCGGCTTGCCGAACTGCTTGCGGTCGAGGCCATACTGGCGGGCGCGGTGCCAGCAATCCTCGGCCGCGCCCATGGCGCCCCAGGAAATTCCGTAGCGCGCCCGGTTGAGGCAGCCGAACGGTCCCTTGAGACCCGAGACATTGGGCAGCAACGCGTCCTCGCCGACCTCGACGCCTTCCATCACCACTTCGCCGGTAATCGAGGCTCGCAGCGACAGCTTGCCGCCGATCTTCGGCGCCGATAGCCCGTTCATGCCCTTTTCCAGGACAAAGCCGCGAATCTGGTTGTCATGCGCGCCCCCACTTTCGTCGGACAACTTTGCCCAGACGACGAACACGTCGGCGATCGGCGCGTTGGAAATCCACATCTTCGAGCCGGAGATCCTGTAGCCGCTCGCGGTCTTTTCGGCCCGCGTCTTCATGCCGCCCGGATCGGAGCCGGCATCCGGCTCGGTCAGGCCGAAGCAGCCGATCCATTCGCCCGACGCCAGCTTCGGCAGGTATTTTTTGCGCTGCTCTTCCGAGCCATAGGCATGGATCGGATACATCACCAGCGACGACTGCACGCTCATCATCGAGCGATAGCCCGAGTCGATCCGTTCCACTTCCCGCGCGACCAGCCCGTAGGTGACGTAGTTGGCGCCGAGCCCGCCATATTCCTCGGGGATGGTGATGCCGAGCAGTCCGGCCTCGCCCATCTCGCGAAAGATCCCGGCGTCGGTCTTCTCCTCGAGATAGGCTTCCTCGATCTTCGGAGCGAGCTTGTCGGCGGCAAACGCCGCGGCGCCATCGCGCACCATGCGCTCGTCCTCCGAAAGCTGGTCCTCGATCAGGAAAGGATCATCCCAGACGAATGCGTTCTTGTCGGCGGCCATGGCTCTCGGTCTCCCAAACTCATGCATGTCGCCCAAAGCTTGCCCGCGGGCCTGACCCGAGGGTGTTCCGCAGCTTGGGGATAACGACATGCATCGAAACAGAAATTTTGAAACGCGCGGCTTATCGGCTCCCGTCCTGAAAAAATCAAACGAAATAGCTTCGCCGATCCATGAGCATTGGTGATGGATCATCAATGTCGAGCGCCGCCGTCTGACCTGGCGGCGCAGCCCGGCTCGCGAAATTACTTCCGCTTCAACGCATCGGCCAAAGCGGCGCCGAACGCGCCCTGCTGCACCGGCCGCTCCGGCTGGCGTTGGGGCGCGGGCGCGCGCGGCACCGGCCTGCCGCCATTGTCGCGCGGCTTCGGTGCGCCACCGCCACCATCCTTGCGCATCGACAGGCCGATGCGCTTGCGCTTGATATCGACATCGACGACACGCACCTTGACCACGTCGCCGGCCTTGACCACCTCATGCGCGTCCTTGATGAACCGATCGGCCAGTTGCGAGACGTGCACCAATCCGTCCTGGTGCACGCCGATATCGACGAAGGCGCCGAAGGCCGCGACATTGGTGACGGTGCCTTCAAGCTGCATGCCGGGCTTCAGATCCTTGATGTCGTCGATGCCGTCGGCAAAGGTCGCGGTCTTGAAGCCGGGGCGCGGATCGCGGCCGGGCTTTTCCAGCTCCGCCAGGATGTCGCGCACCGTCGGCAGGCCGAAGCGCTCATCGACGAAGACGCGCGGATCGAGCGCCTTGAGTGCGGCGCTGTCGCCCATCAGCGAGCGGACGTCGCGCCCGCAGGCCGCGACGATCTTCTTGGCAACGCCATAGGCCTCCGGATGCACGGCCGAGGCATCGAGGGGTTCGCTGCCGTTTGGAATGCGCAGGAAGCCGGCGCATTGCTCGAACGCGCGGGGTCCAAGGCGGGAGACCTTCAACAGTTCGCGGCGGCTGGCGAACGGGCCGGAGGCATCGCGATGCGCAACGATCGCCTCGGCCAGCGATGCGCCGAGACCCGAAACGCGCGCCAGAAGCGGTGCGGACGCCGTGTTGAGATCGACGCCGACGGCGTTGACCGCATCCTCGACCACGGCTTCCAGCGAGCGGCCGAGGCGGTACTGATCGACGTCGTGCTGGTACTGGCCGACGCCGATCGACTTGGGCTCGATCTTGACCAGTTCGGCGAGCGGATCCTGCAGGCGCCGCGCGATTGACACCGCCCCGCGCAGCGACACGTCGAGGCCTGGAAATTCAGCTGCCGCCGCTGCCGAGGCGGAATAGACCGAGGCACCGGCTTCGCTGACGATCACCTTGAGCGGCTTCGGCCCGGACCCGGCAGGCATATCAGCCAGCATGTCGGCCACCAGCCTTTCGGTCTCGCGGCTGCCGGTACCATTGCCGATCGAGATCAGCTCGACCTCGTGCAGCCGGATGAGCTTGGCCAGTTCGGCCTGCGTGCCGCGCACGTCGTTCTTCGGCGGGAACGGATAGACCGTTGTCGTCGCCAGCAGCTTGCCGGTGCCGTCCACCACCGCCACCTTGACGCCGGTGCGAATGCCCGGATCGAGCCCCATCGTCGGCCGCGAGCCGGCGGGCGCGGCAAGCAGCAAATCCTTGAGATTGCGGGCGAAGACATGGATGGCTTCTTCTTCGGCCCGCTCGCGCAGATCGCGCATCAGATCGAGCGTCAGGTGCAGCGACAGCTTTATGCGCCAGGTCCAGCCCGCGACCTCCATCAGCCAGCGGTCTCCCGGCAACTGGCGGCCGATGGCGTAGGCGTCGGCGATCATCCGCTCAACCGGTTTCACCGGAGAGGCGTCATCGGCATCGACTTCGATGTCGAGCGACAGAACCTCCTCGTTGCGGCCGCGCAACATGGCCAGCGCGCGATGACTCGGCACGTTGGCCCAGCGCTCGACATGGTCGAAATAGTCGGAAAATTTCGCGCCGGCCTCCTGCTTGCCGTCGACGACGCGCGAGCGCAGGAAGGCGCGTTCCTTCATGTAGGTCCGCAATCTGCCGACCAGGTCGGCATTCTCGGCGAACTGTTCGGACAGGATGTCGCGCGCACCCTCGAGCGCCGCCTTGGCGTCGGCCACGTCCTCGCTGATGTAGGCCAGCGCCAGCTCGGCGGGTACAGCCGTACGGTCGGCGAGAATAGCTTCCGCCAGAGGCCCGAGCCCGCGCTCGCGTGCGATCTCGGACTTGGTCCGGCGCTTCGGCTTGTAAGGCAGGTAGATGTCTTCGAGTTCGGCCTTGGTAGCGGCTGCAGCGATCTTTGCTTCGAGCTCCTCGGTCAGCTTGCCCTGCTCGCGGATCGAACCAAGGATGGTGTCGCGGCGCGCGTCGAGTTCGCGCAGATAGGCGAGCCGCTCGGCGAGGTCGCGCAGCTGCGTGTCGTCGAGGCCGCCGGTGACCTCCTTGCGGTAGCGCGCCACGAACGGCACGGTCGCACCGTCATCGAGCAAGCCGATCGCCGCCGCGGCCTGCTCGGGCCGGGCGGCGATCTCGGCGGCTATGATGGTTGCGATGCGCTTGATGTCGGCTGCCATGTCGTACCTGTCGCTAGTCGAAACGAGCAGCGACCATAGGCGCAGAGCACTGCCGCGCCAACTGCGCCATTTTCAACCCGGCGAGAGGTCCACAGGAAAGGTCGGGGCGTCTGGATGGATCAGACCATCCGGCTCAGCGCCTCGAAGAAAGAAATCATATCCAGATCGAGCGGATCGTCGACCGGTACCGGCTGCGACGACATCTTTGCGATTACCATTTCGGCCTTCGGATTGACGTAAAGCCACTGGCCGTGGATGCCGATGCCGCAGAAGGCGCCGCTTGCCGCGCCCGTCTGGTACCATTTGTTGCGATAGCGGCCACGCTGAAACAGGAACGCCATCGTGCCGCGCCGCCAGGCCCCGGCGTCACCGCCAGTTTCGGTCGTGTCACGCATCCAGGCTTCCGGGACGACGCGGCGGCCATTGGCCACGCCGCCTTGCCACATCATCTCGCCGACGCGTGCAAGGTCGCGCGGCGTCACCGAAATGCCGCCGGCAGTGCGCGCCGTGCCTTCCGTGTCGACTGTCACCGAGGCGTCGCTGACGGCGCCGAGAGGCTCCCATAATTTTTCGCGCATCAGATCGGCGAAGCGCCGGCCCGACGCACGTTCGAGCAGGATGCCGAGCAGGTCGGAATTGGGCGAGCGGTAGCGGAACGTCCGGCCATGCGGCTCGGCCAGGCCCTGCAGCGTCATGAGGAAAGTGGCCAGGCTCTCGATGCCCCCGCCCGGATTCCACAGCATGGCGCGGCGGTAGCGGGCGAAGGCGCTTTCCGGATCGAGATAGGCCTCTTCGAAATCGAGGCTGACACTCATGTCGAGCACGTGCCGCACACGCGCATCGCCATAGGCCGAGCCGGCGGCTTCGGGCAGATAGCGGCTTACCGGTGCCTGCGGATCGAAAATCCCCTCGCCTTCCAATATGCCGGCAACAATGGCGGTCAGCGACTTGCTGATCGAAAAGACGATGTGGCGCGCCCCAAACTCCATATGCGGCGCGAACCAGTCGCCGACGAATTTGCCGCGTTTCATGATCGTCAGCGCGTCGGTATCGGAGCGCCTGAGAAAAGCCGCGACCGTCTCCGCGCCGCCTGCAAGAGCGACCTTTTCGCCAAGTAGCCCGCCGAAATCCTGCGCCGGCGCCTCGCTGCTGCCCGGCCTTGCCGCCACGGCAGCGCTCGGCACCAGCTCGCCGACATTCTGGAACGACCACCGGCTGAACGGGCTTTCCCGCCAGTTGCCGAGCAGAACCTCATTGCGGGCAAAGCCATACCTGGTCTCGAACGCGGTCTTGCCAGCCATAGGCGCTTCCTTCCGGGTCTTTGGCGTTCTAGGCGAGCGCCGCGGCAATGGCGTGCACGGCTTTCAGAGTGGCCACCGAATAGGCGACGTTGGTAAAATCCGGATAGCTCGAAAGCTTCACCACGACCATTTTCATATTCCAGTCGATGTGGATCAGCTGCCCGAACACGCCCCGGCACATCAGCGCGCGCGAGCGCGGGTCCTCGATCCAGAACTGGTTGCGGTAGCTGCCTTCCGGCAGGCTGGGACTGAAATCCGGTCCATGCCTGCCATTGCGCGTCGCCTCGATCCAGTCGGCCGGCACGATGCCGCCCCCATTGTCGAGGATCAGCTGGCCGAAGCGGCCATAGTCGCGCAGCGTGGCGTTGAAGCCCCCGTCGGCGACCGCATAACCGGCGCTGTCGACGGTAAAGCAGGCACTTTCATCGGCGCCGAGTTTTTGCCAGAGTTCGTCCGAAACCAGCTGCGCCAGCCGTTTGCCGCTCACCCGTTCCATGATGAAGGCAAGCACGTCGGTCTCGATCGAGCGGTATTCGAAGGCAGCGCCGTGCGGCCGGCTCTTTTCCTTGACCCCCAGGATCAGTTCGAACATATGCGATGGCCAGCGGAAGGCCGGATCGCTGCCCGGCGGCACCGGCTTCCAGCTGGTGGCGACATCGACCTGGCCGATATCGGAATAGGGGTCGGTGTATTCCTCGGAAAAGCGCACCCCGCTCGTCATGTCGAGCACATGCTGCACGCTGGCGCCTGCCCAGCCGGTCGCTTCCAGCTCCGGCAGATAGGCCGTCACCGGCAAGGCCGGATCGATCAGCCCGCGCCCGACCAGTATGCCGAACACCGAGGCCGTGACAGACTTCGCCATCGACTGTGATAGATGCAGCGTCCGTTCGGCCATGCCGTTGAAATAGCGCTCATAGGCGACCTTGCCGTCCTTGAGCACGAGAAACCCGTCCGTATAGGTCTCATCGAGCAGTCCGGCGAGCGTCGTCGGCTGCCCCATGCTGTCATTCACCGACAGCGCGTCGAGATCGACCTCGGCGCGCTCGAAGCGATGCCGATGGCCATTGCCGCGCCAGACTTCGACGGTCGGCAGAAATTCGCGGATGTGCTGGAACGCCCAACGATTCCATGGCGGCCGGTCCCAGTCGAGCTTCGGCGGCACCATCCGCGGCGGCGAACCCTGCATGATCGGCGGCGCCGGTTCGCTGTTGCGATAAGATTTCATCCAATCCCCTTGTCGCAAAGAAGGGAGGCCGAAGCCTCCCTTCGATCGATCCCACGTCGAGCCTATTTGCGCAGATTGGTCCAGATCTTGTTGTAGATCTCGACCACTTCCGGTGGGCAAGGTGGCACGAATTCCGCAGTCGGCGCACCAGCCGGTGGATTGATTTCCGGCGCGCTGGCGAAATCCGGCGACAGGAACTTGTGACTGCCGGTAATGCCGTTGTCGTAGCCGGCGAATTCCGAAATCAGCGCCGCGTTTTCCGGAGCCATGACGAAGTCCTGGAACAGCTTCGCATTTTCAAGGTTCTTCGCGCCCTTCAACACGGCCACATTGTCCATCCAGCCTTCGATGCCTTCCTTGGGATAGGCGTATTTGATCGCCGGAATTTTCTGGCGCGCACGATAGGTTGCGCCGTTCCACGCCTCCGTGACGATCACATCGCCCGAGGTGATCTTGGTGATGGTGTCGTAGCTGAAGGTCTTCCATGACGGCTTGGCGGCCATGAGAATGTCGTTGACCTTCTTCAGATTGGCCTTGTCGGCGCCGCAACGCGGCACGCCGGCATAGCGCTCGGCCGCGTGCATCACGGTGTTGACATCGTCGAGCATGTTGATCTGGCCTTTCAACTCGTCCGGCGGGTCGAACAGGATTGCCAGCGTGTCGATGTCGCCCTTGTATTTGTCGGTGTTGACTTCGAACGCGGTGGTGCCGAACTGCCACGGCACGGTGTAGTGACGGCCACTATCCCAGTAGATGTCGACGAAGCGCGGGTCGAGGTTCTTGCCGTTCGGCATCGCATTGGGCTCGGTCTTTTCGAGCAGGCCCTCATCGATCATGATCTTCACGGTGTAGTCGGACGGGACGACGATGTCGTAGCCGGAATTGCCGGCGCGCACCTTCGACAGCATGGTCTCGTTGGAATCGTAGTCGTCCAGCGTCACCTTGACGTTGTATTGTTTTTCGAATTTCTCGATCAGCTTGGGGTTGGTGTAATCACCCCAATTGTAGATGTGCAGCTCACCATCGGCGAGTGCAGGTACTGCCCATAAAAGTGCTGCCGTCGAAACGGCAGCCATCAGTTTCCTAGACATCACAGTCTCCTTTGCCTTCCCATTGACTCACTTGGCGCGGCGGCGCGCGATCAGGAACGATATCGAGACGAACAGGATCGACACCAGCAGCAGGATGGTGGAGATGGCATTGATCTCCGGCGTCATCGGCCGCCTGATCTGGTTCCAGATGTAGAGGGGCAGCGTCGTCTGCCCGGGGCCGGCGACCAGCTGCGTGATGGTGAAATCGTCGAAGGAGACGATGAAGGCGAGCGCCCCACCCGACAGGATGCCGGGAACCAGCAATGGCAGCGTTATGCGCCGGAAAGCATGCCAGGGCGTGGCATAGAGATCGGCCGCGGCAGCTTCGAGCGTCAGATCCATGTCCTCGAGACGCGCCCGGATCGGCATATAGGCGAAAGGAATGCAAAAGACGGTGTGGGCGAGGATCAGATTGCCGATGCCGAAATTGAGCCCGAGAGTGCCCGCGATCAGCGCAAAGAACGAGAGCGTTGCCACCGCCGTAATGATTTCCGGCACCATCAGCGGCAGGTTGATGACCATGAAGGCGGCCGACAGCCCGCGCCACGGCTTCACCCGGGTCATGCCGATCGCCGCCAGCGTCGCCGCGATCGTCGAGATGATGGTGGCGCTCACCGAGATGATCAGCGTGTTCTTGGCGGCGTTGTGGAATTCCTCGTTGAGCAGCGCACTGCCATACCAACTAAAGCCGATGCCTTCCCAACGAGTGACCAGCGACCCGGTGTTCAGCGAAAAGATCATCAGGATCAGGATCGGCGCGTAGAGCACGCAAAGGCAGATGATGGCGATCGAGCGGAAGCCCGGTTGGTCCTTGATATCGGCGCTGCGGGGGTCAGCCATGCCTCATCTTCCCCGACGTGTTGCGGACATAGAAGTAGAGCGCGACCAGCACCGCTGCCATCAGGATCAGCGCCTGCGCGCAGCCGAGCGGCCAGTTGCGCCCGGAGCCGAATTGCTGGGCGATGAGATCGCCGATCATCAGGTGGATACCGCCGCCGAGGATCAGCGGCGTCACATAGGCGCCGAGGGCCGGAATGAACACAAGCAGGCAGCCGGCGATGATGCCGGGCAGCGACAGCGGGATGATCACCCGCCATAGCACCTGCCGACGGGTCGCATAGAGATCGTAGGCGGCCTCGACCAGCCGGAAATCCAGCTTCTCCAGGCTGGAATAGAGCGGCAGCACCATGAACGGCAGGAACGAGTACAACAGGCCGAGCTGGATGGCGAAGTTGGTGTAGAGCATGGTGATAGGTTTCTCGATCACCCCCAGAGCCATCAGTGCGTTGTTGATGAGGCCCTCGTCGCGGATGATGAACATGATGGCGAGCGTGCGCACCAGCAGGTTCGACCAGAACGGGATGGTGATCAGCAGCACCCACCAGTTGCGCTGCGCCGGCGGTCGCGTGGCCATGAAATAGGCTGTCGGAAAGCCGAGCAGCAGGCAGATGACCGTCGTCACCACGGCGAAGACGAACGAGCGCAGATAGATAATCAGAAAATCCGGCGTAAACTGCAGCGTGTCGTCGAAAATATCGCGCTGGAACAGGAAGTTCAGATAGGCGTCTGTCGAGAACTTCCACTGCACGCCGCCGTAAGGTGCTGCGGCAAGAAATGAATAGATGAGGATGATGAGAAGCGGCAGCACGCCGAAAATGCCGATGATTATCAAAGCTGGTAACGAAAGCAGGCGGTGGCGCCTGGCGCTGGCCTTCTCCGCCTCTGCTTCGAACAATGCAGCTTGGGAAAACGTGACTGCCATCAATCCCTCAGCACTTGCGCGGCGTCGTTGCCGATCGAGACGCCGACCTTGTCGCCCCGCTCGAAACCGCAGCCTGCGCTGCGCGTGTTCTGCTGGCGCACGGTGAAGGCTTCGCCGCTGTCCAGTTGGACATGAATATGCGTGTCGGTGCCGAAATAGACGATGTTTTCGACGGTTCCGGAAAGATCGCCCTTGCCGCCGGTCAGCTTGGCGTGTTCCGGCCTGACCACCAGCGTCGCATTCTCCTTCGGCTGGAAGCCCTCAGCCACCGTCGCGTCGATCGTCGCGCCGGATTTTAGTGTCGCGCGCGCCTTGCCGTTGCCGATGCCGGTGATGGCCGCGGTCAGGAAATTGGTTTCGCCGATGAAGTCGGCGACGAAGCGCTCGGCCGGCTTGTCATAGATGTCCCAGGGCGTGCCGACCTGCAGGATCTTGCCGGCCGACATCACGGCGATGCGGTCGGACATGGTCAGCGCTTCTTCCTGGTCATGGGTGACGAAGATGAAGGTGATGCCGGTCTGGTGCTGCAGCCGTTTCAGTTCGATCTGCATTTCCTTGCGCAGCTTGTAGTCGAGTGCCGACAGCGGCTCGTCGAGCAACAGCACTTTCGGCTGCGGCGCCAGCGCGCGGGCCAGTGCGACGCGCTGCTGCTGGCCGCCGGAGATCTGGCTGGTGCGGCGGGCACTCAGCGCCTCCATCTTGACCAACTTCAGCATCTCGGCGACGCGCGCCTTGATTTCGGTCTTCGGCTTGCCCAGCATCTCCAGCCCGAAGCCGATATTCTCGGCCACTGTCATGTGCGGGAACAGCGCATAGGACTGGAAGACGGTGTTGACCGGCCGCTTGAACGGCGGCAGCGGCGCGATGTCGTGGCCGTGCAGCAGGATTTCGCCTTCGCTGGGAAAATCGAAGCCGGCGATCAGCCTGAGCAGCGTCGTCTTTCCGCAGCCCGACGGCCCCAGCAGCGTGAAGAACTCGTTCTCGCGGATCGACACCGAAACCGTGTCGAGAGCGGCGACTTGTGCGTCCCCGGTACCGAACACCTTGCGGACGCTGCGGACCTCGATTGCACTCTTACCCGGTTGATCCGGCACGCATTACCCCATTTTCATGTCCGCTCTTGATGGCGGATCCAGTTCCCATTCGATTGTCAGCATATGCCGGTCGGCTTGGCAACCATGCATCTGGATCTCGGTTCAGAACGCAAGCCCCATGCCATAGTCAGCGCCATCATCAACCCCGGTAAGTGATCTTGCCGCCGCAGATGGTGCTGACCGAACGCACCTTGTGCAAGGAAGCCGGTTCAGTTGCCTCGATATCGGCCGACAGCACCACCAGATCGGCCAGATAGCCTGGTTTCAGCCGGCCCTTACGGTGTTCCATGAATTCGGCATAGGCCCCTTCGACCGTATAGCCCGCAAGCGCTTCCAGCAGCGAGAAGCTCTGGTCGGGATCGCCCTCTGCCCAAGGTTTGCGCAGCACCGCCGCCTGAATGCCCAGGATCGGGTCGACCCGCGACACCGGCCAGTCGGAAGCGAAAACGACATGCGCGCCCGCCTGCTTCAGCGTCCGCCAGGCATAGCTGAGCGGCCATCTTTCGCGGCCAATGCGCGAGAGCGTCGGCTCCAGCGGGAAGTCCATGGCGCCGGGCGGGTGCGGCGGCTGCATCGAGGCGACGACGCCGAGTTCGGCAAAGCGCGGCACGTCGGCGGCAGTGGTGACCTCGATGTGCTCGACCCGGTGCCGGCTGTCGCGCCTGCCGTTCTTCCGCCGCGCCGCCTCGTAACCGTCGAGGACCGCGCGCACAGCGCCGTCGCCTATCGAATGCACGGCGATCTGCAGGCCGCGCCGGTCGGCCTCCACTGCCACCTCGGCGAAATGCTCTGGCGTGAACAGCGGCTCACCGCGCCAGCCCGGCCGGTCGGCATAGTCGTCGACCATGACCGCGGTCCAGCCTTCCAGCACGCCGTCGTAAAACATCTTGACCATGCCGGACGACAGCCATTCCGATCGATAGGAGTTGGCCATGCTCGATGCCTTTTCCAGCTTGTCGAGCGTCATGAAGTTCTTGAAATGAAAAGGTATCTTGGTGCGGCAGAGCAGCCGCCCTTCCTGCTCCAAACCGGCAAGCAGTTCGAGCTGGTAGAGATTGCCGTCCATGTTCTGGATCGAGGTGATGCCGTGGCGGGCGCACCATTCCAGACCGCGATGCATCAGGTCGCGATCGGCCGCGACTTCGGCTGCGGAGGGGTACGGTTCGGGCTCGCCGCCTGTCGCAAGGCCGAGCCGCACGCGGTTCTGCCCGGAAAGCTCGAGGATCGGCCCAAACGCCTCGCCCTCACGCAATTCGCCGGCCGCGAGGCCGTCGGCGCCCATGACGATCTCGTTGCCGGGGCCGAGTTGCTTGCCGTGCAGGATGCCGGCCAGCTTCAGCGCCTTGGTGTTGGCCCACATCGTGTGGTGATCGGAAGCCGACATGGCGAACGGCCGGTCGGCGATGATGCGGTCGAGATGATGGCGGGTGACCGGCTCTTCCTTGGAAAGGATGGTATAGTCGACGCCGGCCCCAAGCAGCAATTTGGCGTTCGGCCGTGCCGCAGCGTAGGCGCGGATCGCGTCGCTCAGCGCATCGAAGCCATGCACGCCCTGAAGGTGCAGATTGTCCAGTTCGGCGGCGCCGCCGAAAAGGTGCATATGTGCTTCGATGAAGCCCGGCACCACCGAACCGCCTTGCGCATCGATGATCTTCGTGGCCGGCCCTTTCAGCGCCTCGATCGTCCGGCGATCGCCAACCGCCAGGATGTTGCCGTCCTTTATCGCCACCGCTTCGGCTGTCGGATTGCCTTCGTCCATGGTCAGCACACGGGCATTGGTGACGATCAGGTCGGCATTTGAACTCATGATTACCCGCAGGTCGGTTGCGCTGCCGGCAGGCTAGAGCACGTCCTGTGATCGATGAATCGATTGTGATGTGACGGGTGCGTTTTGTGCTGATTCAACATCCACCTCGATGGAGGT
>NZ_JAMYPW010000021.1:0-92839 GCF_040320565.1 Mesorhizobium sp. M0664 | reverse complement strand
ACATGCAACCCGTGTCCGGAAGCGAGGAGAGGAAGCTTCTTATTGAGAGAACGATGGAATACATGTGTCATTAAGGTCATTCCGTTGTATGATTGAAAAACCGCGATGAATACTTGTCTTTAGACGCGATCTTATGATATTGTACAACTTCTCTGTATCGACCATCGACCCCGGATGCAACTGTTAGACCAAGAGGTTCACGCCTTTCTGCAAATGGAATCAAGTTAATTTGGATTACAACGCCTCTAGCTAGTTGGGGGACGGCAAACTTCTGATCATCAATTCTTCTCTTCTGTTCATAAAAGCTTGTCACCTCAAACGAAGCGAGGATCAATTTTGCCTGCGATACTCTTGGGCGATTTGCAGCCTACGACCGCGGCAAGCGCAGCCGCTGGCCTGAACCACGATGCGAAAGCCTTCCGCCGGCTCGTATGCGCGGGAAAGAGCGGTCTTGACGTTGGCAACTGCGTTGTCGGTGGGGGCAATCATGGGGCGATTTTTGCTCAGTCCGTGTCGTATTTGCGGATGACAGTGCATAGACCATGCCAAAGGAGAAACTTCTTTGAAAACAGCATGACGTCTCGAACACTGCGATGTCGGATGTACGGCATCGTCGGATATTGGACAGTGCTCAACACGGTTGCATGGGACGTGGATTCCGCTTTCTCTGCGGAGCAATCCAGTCGGCATTCGTGAGAAATCAGCAGGGCAACCCATGCTACTGTCGGGTTTGTCTAGCCCGCGACTCGATGGTGTTTGGCCTGAGTTCCTACTGCATTCTCGCGTAAACCATTGACTGGTAGGAAGAAGATGTTTCCGAGGCTCCTTCTGCGCAATTGGCATAACTTTTGATGTCGCGAGATGGCAGGAGCTGCCGACCCAGTATTTGTGTCGTCAGTGCCATCGAGCTCGACCCGCTCAACTAGATTCTCGGTAGCGCGCTTGTTCAGCCGCCCGCCACCGTTTCTGGCCCAATCGCGGTGATGAGACCTGGCCGCCCGGCCCCGATTTCGCGCATTAACTGGCTCATCACGCCCGCCTCTATCTCTTCGTTCTGGGCCGCTTGCTGCAACAGGGTGACCTGCCCACGGGTAATTTCCTCCAAGATGGATTAGTTTAAGGTCCTGGCTATAAAAAGGACGAACGAAGAAGCACATATTTACGGAAGAGCACATCGTCGGCGTATTGCTGGAAACCTTCATCACGCGCAAGGTGACGCGTGCAGTAGCTGCGATTATGGCCGGCAAGCAGGACTGCCTCTATCTCGGAAACCTAGAGGCAAAGCGCGACTAGGGCTCGGCGCGCGACTATGTCGAGGGCATGAGGCGTATCCTGCAGCACCACGCGCCTGACGATTTTGTGCTCGCGACCGGCGAGACGCATGCGGTCCGCAACTTTGTCGAGGCTGCTTGTCAGCCTCCTTGAAGGCGTGGGGTTCGCGGATGTCGAGTCAGCACTGACGCAGCCATACGGCCGACAAGGGGAGGTCAAGCAGGTTCCGATGCTTACTTTCTCGGCAATCGCTAACGCACTGACGTCATCGGGTATCGCGACCAGCGATGAGGTCGGTCGTGTACCGAGCTCTGCGCCTTTGCTGCGCGGCCTGATACCACGATGTCTTGCCCGCGCATCTTCCAAACTTGGGGCCGAAGCCTGCGGGCGCTCAGTTCCGACCAGCCAAGAGCGCGGCCATAACGTGAGGGACGATAGCTGACAGATTTTCCGCAATGAGCCCAGCCCGAGCGGCGAACTGCCTCCGCATGCACGGGAACGCCGCGCGGCCGCCTCAGAATGCTGGCATCCTTTGGGCCAAAGATTGGCTAAGCGGCCTGGAGCGAACTTTCAGCGCATCGCCGGCACGGCAGGACGGCAAAATCGTAATCTGTCGAGCGTCAGCCGTTGCGGAAGGTGTAGCTGTAGCCGTGATCGCTGGCGCGCCGCCGAGATGCGCGTTGGGCGGGGGGGTGGCGGAGGCATCGATACCGATCACGTTGCGCTGTCGACCGTCCTTGGCAAATCCGACGAGCATGCCGGCATGCGTTGAACCCGTGACCGTGCAAACGATGATGTAGTCGAAGGCGAACCCAAGCTGTTTCTCCTGCGCGCGCACCTCCTCCGCGAACCCGACGTACCCAAAGGCCGCCATATTTGTGAACTGAGGCCCCGGCCGGTATCGCGTAGGGCCTGCCGCCCCTTGACTTGACCTCATCGAGCGCTTGTTCCCAACTGCGGCGGATGCCGACGTCAAAGCCCTCGTCGACCAGGCGTACCTCTGCTCCCATGATGCCGCTCAAGAGAATGTTGCCGACCCGGTCGTAGACGGCATCCTCATGTGGAGCCCAGCTCTCCTGAACCAGGAGGCATTTCATGCCGATCTTGGCGGCGACCGCGGCGACCATCCGCGTGTGGTTGGACTGCACGCCGCCGATGGAGACGAGCGTATCGGCATTTGACGCGATCGCGTCGGGGATGATGTATTCGAGCTTGCGGAGCTTGTTTCCGCCGAACGCGAGACCGGAGTTGCAGTCCTCGCGTTTGGCGTAGATTTCCACCCCTCCCCCGAGATGCTTCCGAGGCGGTCGAGCTTCTCGATGGGCGTGGATCCAAAGGTGAGTGGATATCGTTCGAACTTTTCCAGCATGTTCTCTCCGGCAACACGTGATTGAGCTGGAAGTGGCTATGCACAAGCCATTCCAAGGAGCGTGTTTGGCTTGAGGTCAGCTGCGCTCTCTTCCCAGAAGAGCCCCGTCACTATTTCCGGCGTCTCCTTCGTCATCGCGACGAAGCAACCCGCATGCCGGTGTGCTGCAATGAAGCAATCAATACTATGGAACCGGAAAGCTACATCTCCCTCGGCATTAGAGCGACCGGAATGCGGTCGCCTCCGATCATACCAAGCATAGTATTCCTTGAACGGTCCGCTCAATGTTCATGGTTGACCAAAGTGGCGCGAAGCTGAGCTCTGATCCTGTCAGCGCGCCTCAACGGAGCAGAGATACGCCGCCCATCGGAACGAGTTGAGGCAAATCTGAAGATTCATTCCTCACCTCATCATAGTCTGGCTGGCATCCTACTTCCTTGGAACCACCGAAATGCTCAGCCATTTCTCCAGCTCTGTTAGCGCAGTCAGACCGCCAGATCAGAAAGAGCACGCTCGCGAAATACGCCAGCTGAAGGAGCACTGAACAAGCCAGCGTTGTGACCACTACCGTGCGGATGGAAAGAGAAGCGAAGTAGACAGTCAGAGCGTTGCTGCACAGCACCATTCCCAAGACGCGACAAAAGATTCTAAAGGGCAACGCCGTTCTCCTGGTTTTGTCTCCTCAGATCATGCTGCGACCTGGTCGGCCGCAACATGGGTCTGGCAGTTCTTCGGGCAGACGCGAGCGCAGGCTCCGCAGCCAATGCAGCGGCCGGCATGATCGACGACCATGATGATGCGATTGAGCTCGCCATCGAAGTCGTCGTCTTCGCCGTCGCAGACGCCGAGGATTTCACCCGCGTCATCGACGCCGTAAAGATGCATGACCTCGCGCGAGCAGACTTTGAAACAGCGGCCGCAGCCGATGCAGGTCGTGCCGTCTATAGCGGTGAGATATTCCGGCATCCATCCGGAGCCGTCGCGGGTGGTGAATGTGCTGCTCATCGTAACTTCTTCATTGCAGCGAGCTCTCTCTTGGCACCATCCAACTCGGCAAAAACGGCGGACGTTTCCTCGGCAACTTCCTCTATCTCCCTCCATTTTCCAGGGAGATCCTCTGCAAGGTCGCGCAATTTCATCTTGGCAACTGCCGCGCGCAGCTGAAGCTTTCGAACTTTCTTCCCCATCTCATCTAGCTTTGACATAAACCCTTCTCGAAATCGGTTTCATCACGCCCGCGCCACGTCGGGATAGGCTTCAATGGCTGCGGTCGCATCGTCGACCAGTTTCGTACCGGCCTCCGCGAGTTTCCAGAACGTCTCGAAGCCGAACCGGTGGACGTCTGGACAGAACGACCAACCGCCCGGCCGTGAAAAGCACGCGCCCGAAGCCCTCATGGGTTTCATATCAATCATTGGCGGTGTCATCAGGCCGGAGCGCTCCTCGATCGCAAGCTCCACGGCGGTGTAAAACATGTCGAGCCTCCAGAGCACGTCCGGATCGGGATCTTATCGCACGGCGCTGCTTTCTGGTGACGATGAAGTCGGCCAGCAGCTCGGCGTCCGATTTGCCTTCCCATGAGCCGTAGGACTCCTGAGCACGGATCAGCCGCACGAGGCATTTGACGAACGGGGTGGCAATGGCCGCCTCGTCCTCGTTGACAGCCGGGCTGACCGCGGCATCAGACATTTCGCCTTCTCCTCTTCAGTCCTCTTCCTCGAAGCACGCTGCCTGTTTTCGGGGACGCCTACTTCGGGCACCCTTGCGCAGCCGACGCCCGGCTCGGGGCGGCCCTCGATCGCGCGATCATTGTTTCCGTCCTCGTGATAGTACCGGGCGACTGCGGGATAGGATCGGTACTTAGGGCTGTCGCCTCGCGGGGGATTCAGCGCCAGGATGTATTCGGACAGCTCCTTGCCCATTGCGAAGCGCTCAGCAGGGGGAAGGCGCGAATGGTCATTGGCCGGATGGAAAAGTTGGTCTAGCGCCGACACCATCCAGTCCTCGGAGTTTTTGTCGATCGCATCGCGAACCAATTGGCGCATCGCGGGCAAGCCAGTCCACATGTCTTGAATTTTGTGAAGCAACAGATGCGCATGAGCCAGGCGGAAATGGACGTCGTCGGGCATCAAGGCGATGCCCTCTTCGATCGCCCAGAGCGCCGTCTTCCAATCTTCTAACTTCACCGCCGCCCAGAATCTGTCATCGATCGGCTGCTTCAACGCTTGTTCGCGCGCCATGGGATCGCTTGTGGCGATCCGCTCCGTATCGGCGGCTTTAGCTTTATCGCTGATGCGCCAGCTGCCCTTGAGCACTTTCGGCAAAACCTCATCGAGTTGGCTGGGATGACCGATAAAGGCGATGTTGCCGTCTCGGTCGACCACGAACGAGGTCGGAATCCTAACAGAAAAGCTGGGTTTCATCCAAAGCTTGTTCATTTCACCTGTGTAGTCGAACGCGATCCGATAGTTCAGATTCGAGCACTTTTCGGCCAACCAAGCTTTTAACTTGGTGCGAGCCTCAACGGCCGTCGGAGCGTCTTCATTAGCCGCGACTGCGACGACCTCAAGTCCGCTGTCCCTGTATTTCTCCTGTAGCCGCATTAGATCGAGCATCTCCGCCGCACATAGTTCGCACCAAGTTGCCCAAAATTCGACGATATAGACTTTGCCGGGCTGGAAGTTCGCAAGGGGCTCGCCACGCAGCCAGTCCTCCACTTTGATCAAAGGAGCCGGTGACCCCATCCGCAACATCATTTTGCTCTCCAAAGCTGTTGCCAAAGGTTGCGTGACCTTATGCGCAAGCTTGTTCCCCCTTTGAGACGGGGCACGAGGGTTCAAAGAAGGGAGAGCATCGCTCGTCTTGCGCATCTGCGTGCGGTCAGCCTTCACTCAGTGTTGCTGAATCTCAATTCGCAAAGGCCGTGCCAACGCGCTCAGCGGGCCGTAAGCCCATCAATCGCTAGAAAAAGCCTCCAAATGCCAGGATGGCCGGTTGTATTGAACGGGACGTGTTTTCTGCCGCTGTTAGGTTTTGGACAAGCATCCGCGCTTCGCGTCGGCAGAAAAGCGTGGCCCGGACGACTCAATATGCATTCGGGCCGAGGGACGAGGCCGATGGACATCATGACTGCGTTGGCTACCGCCAGGCTCGTCATCATCGTCCGCTTCACGCCACCGGCTTGAGCGTCTTACCGTTCCGGTCCGGAGACGGTAGCGATCTCGCCATTTGCGATTGCGAGGGGCCGCTCCATCCGAGCGCGGCCTGTGCCCCCTCGCCCGCCTTGCGATTGAATTCCTGGGCTGGCGACATGGGAGTTTTTCACGACGAAGCCGGTCCAGCTGTAGCTCGCCAATACCGCCATTCCTCAGACCAATGATGATGTCGTGGCGAAAAAGGCCAGGATGAGTGCCGGCGCGTGCCGGCCGGTGAACTCTCCGAGTTCCTGCTTTGTGCCGATATTTTCTGTGTTCCCTTTGCTCACGCGCTGCAGGCACCGCTTGTGCGAATGTGAGGATTGTCGGAATTTGACCAGCCCCAAAGATCGCTCGGGCGCCTCGCGGATCGGGCCCGGACCGACTGCACCGCTGAAGATGCGGCCGTCCTCACCCCTAAACCCGGCTATCGTGCCAGACGGTGACAACGTGATTGATACGATCGATTCCTGCCGAACCCGGCAAGAGCCCGACCGTCCCGAATGGAAGTTGAGGGGCGTCGGCCTCGGCACGATCATCGCGTTGTTCAACTCCCGGCCAGTAGTCAAGAGAGGTCGTGATACCGCCCATACGATGCCGCTACGGATCGGAACTCGGCCTGCCGCGCTGAACGACTCTCTTTGACGTGACGCCGACCTGCGAAGCCGTGATCTTCACTGCATTGAGGACTGCCCATATCTCTGCCCGGTGTTGGTCTCCGCTATTCAGTCGTCCGGCTTCTCGAGCGAGTAGCCGGCAGACCTGACAGTACGAATGACGCTACCTGGCGAGGCCGCCTTCAGCGCCTTTCTGATCCGGCTGATATGGACGTCGACAGTGCGTTCACCGATATGGATATTGTCCGGCCAGGCCGCGTCGATCAGCTCGTCTCGGCTGAAGACCTTGCCGGGAGCCTCAAGAAATTGCCGCAGCAGGTTGAATTCGAGAGGTCCGAGATGGATGTCGTGGCCATTACCTCGAACCCGGTGAGCATCGAGCTTCATCTCAAGGCTGCCGCAACAGAGCCAGCTGCCGTTTTTTATCCCGTTTGAACCCGGCTGTGGCAGCGCCAGCTTCGTGCGTAGACAGTCGAGCAGCTTTGCCGGCGCGAAGGGCCGCACAAAGCTCTCGTCAATACCAGCCTTCAAGAGATCGAGGTGCTGGTTCTCGGCGCCGGGCGCGATCAGCGCAATTACGGGCAGGCCGCCGGTCCGGGGCTCCCCCTTGAACCGGGCGCAGATTGTGGAGCCTGTCGCGCTTGTTGGCTGGCAGTCCAGCACCACGGCCTTCGGCTCCCGTTCACTGGCCAATGCAAGCGCCTCCTCCACGCCGCCGGCCAGTTGAATCGTGAAGCCATCCACCTCCAGAATGTGGCTGTGGACCAGATAGAACTCCGGATCCTGCGAACAGATCAGGACCAGTGGCTTCATCAGCGCTACCCCAAGAACCACATCGGCCTCGACAGCCTCGATTGAGAGGGCTGGCCATCGCATGTCCTCAAGGCCTGACATGATCCCCTTGATCGAAAATCGGTTCCATCACGCCCGCGCCACCTCGGGATGAGCCTCAATGGCTGCGGTCGCATCGCCGGCCAGTTTGGTACCGGCCGCAGCGAGTTTTCGGAACGTCTCGAAGCCGAACCGGTGGACGTCGCGCAGGGTCTTCGACAGAACGACCAACCGCCCGGCCGTGAGAAGCACGCGCCCAAAGCCCTCATGGCTTATCTCCATCATCGGCGATGCCATCACGCCGGAGCGATCCTCGGTCGCAAGCCCGACGGCCGCGTAAAACATCTCGAGCCTCCACAGCACGTCCGGATCGGGATCGCCGATGATCGGGATCGAACGGCGCTGTTCCCTGGTGATGATGAAGTCGCCCAGCAGCTCGGCGTCCGATTTGCCTTCCCAAGACCCGTGGGAATCATGAGCCCGGACCAGCCGCACGAGACATTTGACGAACGGGGTGGCAAGGGCCGCCTCGTCTTCGGCGACAGCAGGGCTAACCACGGCGTCAGACATTCGCCCACTCCTCATTTCAGTCCTCGTCCTCGAAGGACGGTTTCTGTTCGGCGACACCTGCCTGCGCCAGCACTTTGCGCAGCCAAGGGGGAGGACACGTCCTGAGCATCATCTGCGTGCGCAACAGCACCTCTTGGATAGTTTGGGGCTGCGGCACTTTGATCGGATGAATTTTTGCCGAAACAACCTTGGCTGCCGAAGGTCCGCCGATCGCCAGACAAAACAGGAGATGACATCCCTTCAGCGCCTCCACCTTCGGGGTGATGCGGTCATCGCCCTCAGTTGGGTGCTTCCCGCTCTCGTCCGAAACGTCATCGAAGGCCACGGCCTCGACGAGCTTCCACTCCTCGCGCATCACGTCGTAGACAGCAAAGCGCCTGGCCGAACCGAAATGGGCGTTGAGGTTCTGCATGTCCTGCGTGGCGATCGCCACGCGCAATGCGCCGGATTGGCGTTCCGGCGTCGGTGCGTGAACCTCGTCAGTGACGAGCGAGAGGCGACGAACGGAGCTCATCTGGGATTTCTCGCTTACGGAGTGGATCAAGCGCCTCGGGCGTCGGCGCGTGCCGGTTGGCTTCAAAAATGTTGGCGACCTCGAAGATCAGGTCGCGGGTCCCCTGGTAGAGGATTGTGAGCTTGTGCTGGCTGCCGAGCCGGTCGAAGACAGGGAAGCCGACCCGCATGAGCGGAATGCCGAGGCGCTGCGCCGCCTGGCGGCCGTGGGAATGGGTGACGAGAAGATCAGCGCCGGGGCCAAGAGCTTCCAAATCGCCGAGATCGCCGATTTGAACCGACTGCGCCGGTACTTCCTCCAAAATTTTCGACATGTCGGTCGTGGTGACCGCCGCCGCGATTTCGGAGCCCATGCCGATGAAGAAGCTCGCGAGTTGGTAGAGTTGGTCTGGTTCAGCAGCGATCGCAATTTTCTTGCCTCCAAAGTGGAAATGTCCGTCGAGCAACGCGTCCTGCAACTGCGCCCGGCGACGGCGCACCCCAGCCGGCGCCGCCGCGCCCGAAACCGCGGACAGCAGCGAGACGAACCGGTCGGCGTCCTTCAATCCAGTCAGCGACCGGAACAGCACGTAAGGCACGCCGGTCAACCTCTGCAGCAGCTCGGCCGGGCGGCGCATATGCTCACCGATGACGATGCATTGCTCGGCCGTGCCAAGCTCACGGATATCTTCGACACTGGTGCCGCCATAGGTGGTCGTGACCCAGCGGTCGGGCACCGTACCGTCGAGCGAGCCGGAGACGTCCGGCAGAATCACCGGCTTGAGCCCAAAGCTTTCAACCATCTCACGCAGATGCTCGATATCAGCCACAGTGAGGTTCCAGCCAGGCAGGATCACGATCTTCTTCGACTGCCGCGCCTGCTCGCCGGGCCACGTAATCCTTTCGATCATCGCGGTGACCGCCTTGGCCCAGCCCTCTTCGATCGCGCCGTCGAAATCCGGTGTGTTGGCTAGCACCACCTCCGTACCCGCGAGTTCTTCCGTGCGCTTCAGCCTGATATCGGCGATATCTCCTGCGCAGTCTTCGCCCCGGGTCTCCACCAGCGCCGTCGTGCAGACCCCGATCAGCGTTGGCTTTGTGCGCGCCTTGAGGTTGAGGATCGCCTCTTCCAGATGGTCTGCCCCGCCGAGAATCGTCGCCACCTCGTCCATCGCGGTTGTCTGCAAGGGGATGGCTTCCTTGAAATGCCGCACGAAGAGCACGAGCGCGAAGCTGGTGCACCCCTGGCTACCGTGGAACAACGGCATCGCGCCGTCGACCCCCAGGAAGGCGAAGGCGGCACCCAACGGCTGCGATGACTTCAGCGGATTGACCGCCGCCGCTTTGGTCTGGGGAAGGATGCGGACCATCGGCTTTCCTCAACACTCGCCGAAATCGTCGGCCATCGTGCCGGCGAATTCCTGGACAACATGCAAGGTCGCGGTCTCGCTTTTCGTGCTCGGCAGTTCCTCCCTCACCGCAGGCTGGCAATCCCATGGTGCCGGCTCCCGCAATTGGCGCCAGATCGGGTTATGAATGGCGAGGTCGATCTGGCGTACGAGTTCCACCATGCCGTCATAGCCGGCGTAAGGATGTTGGCGCTCCTGGTTGATATCGAGCCAGGGTGTCTTGGCCTTCAGCGCGATGAACTGCGTGCGCCCGCCCGACAGCATGATATCGGCGTTGTGTTCCGAGAGCATGGCGTAAAGCTCGCGCGGCGCCATCTGCTCGAACATGTGGTTGTCGTCCTTGAGGATCTGCTTGATGCGCTCCTTGTCTTCGACGGTCGACTTCTTGACAGAGGTGCCGACGATCTCGATGCCGATCTCCATCAGCGCATGGACGACCGACCAGGACTTCACACCGCCGGTGTTGAGCAGCACGCGCTTGCCTTCGAGCCTGGGCCGGTAGGCCGCGAGCTTCTTCCAAGCGATCGCCTCCTCCTCTGCAATCAATGCCTCGGTGCGGCCGAGGATCTCCGGATCGGCACCCTTGTTCACGAGCAGCTGAGAGATCTGTCGGAGCGCTTCCGAGGTGTCGGTGATGCCGTAGAAGGAGCCCTCGAAAAACGGGATGTCCCAGCGCTGCTCCATCTTGCGAGCCAGATTGATGAGCGCGGTCGAGCACACCATCATAGCCGCTCGGGCGCGGTGCGCGCAGGCAATGTCGAAGTAACGCGCGTCACCCGGAATGCAGGCGCGCACCCGGATGTCCAGCCGATCAAGGAGCGGTTTCACGAGCCAGAACTCGCCGGAGAGGTTGAATTCGCCAAGGATATTGATGTCATACGGCCCGGCGTCGTCCGGTTCTACCGTGCCGATGACATGCTCGAGCAACGCCTCGCCGGCAAGCTTGTTGCCGAGATTCTTGGAGCCGACGAAGCCCGGCGCATTGACCGGCACCACCGGTAGGCCGAACTTTTCCGCCGCGCGCTTGCAGACGGCCTCGATGTCGTCGCCGATCAGCGCCGTCACGCAGGTCGGATACACGAAGATAGCCGGCGGCCCATACGCTTCCTTGATCTCGCGGATCGCTTTGAAGAGCTTCCGCTCGCCCTGCCCCATCACAACATCGAGTTCGGTGAGGTCGGTCGTGAAGCTTGTGCGCCACAGCGTTGGCCCGGACGAAGCCGCACCGCGGTTGTCCCAGGAATTGCCCTCGCAGGCGAGCGGCGCATGGATCAAATGCGCAACGTCGGTGATCGGCTGCAGCACGATCTTGGCGCCATCGAAGGCACAGCCGCCGGCCGCCGCCCCGGGAGTCAGTGGCTTCGAACAGCCCTTTTTGCGCGCCTTGGCATCCTTGCCGCGGTTCTGCTCGCAGGCGGGCTCGTTGAAGACATCCTGGATTTTGGCTCTGAGCGAGGACATTGCGTCGGTCTCCAAAGTCCCTCGAGAAGACGACCGGCCAAAGCCGACCGTCACGCTTAGCGGGTGAGGTCATACGAATAGTCCGTCACGCCCGTCTCGCTTGTCTCGCGATCGAGCTTGTCGAAGATCTTGTCGAGGATCGTCGTCAGGACGCGCAACCCGCCTTGGTAGCCCATAAGCGCAAACCGATGGTGATGGTGGCGGTCGAAGATCGGAAACGTCAGCCGGATCAGCGGCGTGCCGGTGTCGCGCTCCAGATACTTGCCATAGGAGTTGCCGATTAGCAGGTCCACCGGCTCGGTGAAGAGCAGCGAGCGCATCGCCCAGAGGTCCTTGCCCGCCCAGACTTGAGCATCCTCGCCGAAGGGCGATGATGCAAGCAGCTCCTTCAACTCCGCTTCCCATGCCGAGGTGCCGTTGGTGGCGAGGCAATGGGTCGGCTCGCCGCCGGTCTCCATGATGAAGCGGGCCATGGCGTAGACAAAGTCCGGATCGCCGTAAATGGCGTATTTCTTCCCGTGCAGCCAGGATTGGCTGTCCGCCATGGCGTCAACAAGTCGGCCGCGCTCCAGGCGGATTGCCTCGGGGATTTGCTTGCCGGAAATCGCGGAGACCTCCATCAGGAAGTCGTCGGTAGCCTTGACTCCGAGCGGGTAATGGAACGAGGCAGTCGCCTGCCCCACTCCCTCGCAATACTCCAATGTTTTGCGGGTGTTGTAATGCTGCAGCGACAGCGTCGCCTCGGCGTTGAGTGCCTCCCTCACGTCTTCGATCTTCGTGCCGCCGTCATACATGCGGTATTCGCCGTCGGATGGCGTGTCGAACTGGTCAGAGGCGTCTTGGATGAAGGTATAGGACACGCCTATCAGATCAAGCAGGCGCTTGAGTTCCCGGTTGTTGCCAACACAGAAGCCGTCGAAACCCGGAATGACGTTGATGGTCCCCTCGGCTTCCGTTCGCTCCTCGCCTTTCCAGAAATGCTCCAAAATGCCCTTGACCGTGACGTCGTAGCCGTCGACATGGCTGCCGACGAAGGCCGGCGTGTGGGCGAAAGGCACGTGGAAATCGCGTGGGACCGAGCCTTGGTCCTTGGCATTCTCGATGAAGCTGTGCAGGTCGTCGCCAATGACCTCCGCCATACAAGTGGTCGAGACGGCGATCATCTTCGGGTCGTAGAGTTGGTACGTGTTGGCGAGCCCGTCGACCATGTTCTTCAGTCCACCGAACACTGCCGCGTCCTCGGTCATCGAGGAGGAAACTGCCGAAGCAGGCTCCTTGAAATGGCGCGACAGGTGCGAGCGGTAATAAGCCACGCAGCCCTGGCTGCCGTGGACGAAGGGCATGGTTCGCTCAAAGCCCGCAGCCGCGAACACCGCGCCGAGCGGCTGGCAGGCCTTGGCGGGGTTCACGACAAGCGCTTCGCGAGCGAGGTTCTTTTCGCGGTATTCCCACGTCTTGGTGAATTCGCGTTGGTCGGTAACGACCTCGTCCGAGTGCGGACATTCGAAATTCAGCCTCTTCTCGGCGAGCATCTGCCTGTATTCCGGCTCGCGGAACAGGGGAGCGTGGTCGAGAGCTTTTTCAGCCGACTGCGGCATGGGTGGTTACCTCTTCTCCATCTGGCCCGCCATACGGCGGCACAGGGACGTCGAAACGTTTCAGGTCTCCCGCGGACAAAGGGCCACAGGCGTTCAACGGCCTCCCGGCTTCCGGGAGGCCAGGTTTTCATTCGGCTGCGATCGCCGCCGACGGCTCGGCTTTTTTCTTCCAGGGGGCGTCGTAGAGGTTCCAGACTGGGTTGTTGATGGCCAGATCCATGTCGCGGGCGAAGATGGCGAAGCCGTCGTAGCCGTGATACGGGCCGGAATAGTCCCAGGAATGCATTTGACGGAACGGTATGCCCATCTTCTGGACCGGGTACTTTTCTTTGATGCCGGAGCCAACGAGATCAGGACGGATCCCCTCGATGAACTTCTCCAGCTCGTAACCAGTCACGTCGTCATAGATCAGCGTGCCCTTCTTCACGTAATGGCCGGTACGCTGATAGTCGTCGTTATGGCCAAATTCATAGCCAGTGCCGACGATCACCATGCCCAGATCCTCATATGCCGTGACGACGTGACGGGGGCGCAGCCCGCCGACATAGAGCATCACCGTCCTGCCTTCGAGGCGCGGCCGGTACTTGGCGATGACGGCATCGACCAACGGCCGGTATTTGGCGATGACCTCCTCGGCCTTGGCCTCGATTTCCGGCCCGAAATGCTTGGCTATCTTGCGCAGAGAAGCTTCAGTCTGGGAGGGGCCGAAGAAATTATACTCCATCCAGTCGATGCCATACTTTTCCTCCATGTGCCGGCAGATGTAGTTCATCGACCTGTAGCAATGGATGAGATTGAGCTTGGCCTTCGGCGCGCGCTCTATTTCGGCCAGCGTAGCGTCGCCCGACCAGTTGCCGACCACGCGCAGGCCCATCTCCTCGAGCAGGATGCGCGAAGCCCAGGCGTCGCCGCCGATATTGTAGTCGCCGATCACATTAACATCGTACGGGCTGGCCTCGAACTCGACGTCCTTCTTGTCGAACACCCAGTCGCGGATCGCGTCGTTGGCGATGTGGTGGCCGAGCGATTGCGAGACGCCTCGGAAGCCCTCGCAGCGCACCGGCACGATCGTCTTTTCGTGCTCCTTGGCCTTGTTGCGGGACACAGCTTCTGTGTCGTCGCCAATCAGGCCGATCGGGCATTCGGATTGCACAGTCATGCCTTTGTTCAGCGGGAACAGTTCCTCGATCTCGTCGATGATCCGTTCCAGCTTCTTGTCGCCGCCGAAAACAATGTCCTTCTCCTGGAAATCGGAGGTGAACTGCATCGTGACGAACGTGTCGATGCCGGTCGTGCCGACGTAGTAGTTGCGGCGTTGAGACCAGGAATATTGCCCGCAGCCGACCGGGCCGTGCGAGATATGGACCATATCCTTGACTGGACCCCACACGACGCCTTTCGAGCCGGCATAGGCGCAGCCGCGAATCGTCATCACGCCGGGGATGGACTTGATGTTCGATTTGACCTCGCATTGGGAAAGGACCTCGCTTTCCTCGCCAGCCTCGTCGCCGCTCTTTGCGACGCTGAGGTGCTTTTTGCGGCGCTTCGCCGATTTGTCAGGATATTGCGACAGCACCTCCTCGATAAGCTTCGCATGGAGGGCACCGTCATTTTCGTATTCCAGGCTCATGGGACCCCTTTCAAGGTTCAGGGTGACGCCTCACCGACGAGGCGCCGTTCTTTGAAAGGCGCACCAGGTCAGGCGGCGCCTCATGTCGGCAGCGGTCGCTACTGTGCGGCCGCCTTAGCCGCTTCCTTGACCTGAAGCTCGGCAAGCATCTGCTCGTCCGTCTTCATGATGCCGAAGTCGAGCAGCATGTCCTCGAGCTCCTCCATGGTGATCGGGGTCGGGATGGTGCCCTGGCCCGAATTGCCGTGGATCTTCTCGGCCAGCGCCCTGTATTCCCCGGCCTGCTTCGAGTCCGGCGCATACTGGATCACAGACATCTTCCTGAGCTCGGCGTGCTGGACGATGTTGTCGCGCGGCACGAAGTGGATAAGCTTGGAATTGAGCCTGGAAGCCAGCGCTTCGGCGAGGTCGAGCTCGCGATCGGTTTGGCGCTCGTTGCAGATCAGGCCGCCGAGCCGCACGCCGCCCGAATGGGCGTATTTCAGGATGCCCTTGGCGATGTTGTTGGCGGCATAGAGCGCCATCATCTCGCCGGACATGACGATATAGATTTCCTGGGCCTTGTTCTCTCGGATCGGCATCGCGAAACCGCCACACACCACATCCCCGAGCACGTCGTAGGAGACATAGTCGACATCGTCGTAGGCGCCGTTCTCCTCGAGGAAGTTGATCGAGGTGATCACGCCGCGGCCGGCGCAGCCGACACCTGGCTCGGGTCCGCCCGACTCCACGCATTTGATGCCTTTGTAGCCGACCTTGAGCACGTCCGCGAGTTCCAGGTCTTCCACCGAACCTTCCTCTGCCGCGAGATGCAGGACCGTATCCTGCGCCTTCGCGTTCAGGATCAGGCGGGTGGAGTCGGCTTTGGGGTCGCAGCCGACGATGAGGATTCTCTGCCCGAGGTCGACAAGGGCGGCGAGCGTATTTTGGGAGGTGGTGGACTTGCCGATGCCGCCCTTGCCGTAAAAGGCGATCTGACGCAAACCTGACATGTAGCTTTCCTTCCTTCGTTCCATTCATCGCGGCTGCCGCGACATGAATGCCGGGCGGGCAGCTGTAGCCGCCTCGCACCTAAGGATCTCAAGACTCGTGCCAATTTGGCTGATCGAACCGAAGAATAATTTGATGGTTGCTTTTCAGGGATTTAGCTTGAGGGCTAAAGAAAGGATCGTCGGAACAGACCGTGTAGCGGACGCGACAATGGCGACACAAAGCGTCGGATCGCGATCCTCAGTCACCGCATTCGTTTGAACCGCATCGTTGTGTTGAGGTGGACGAACAGCATCTCGACCCTATCAACGTTAGTTGCGGGATGCTGCGAACTCTTCTGTGCCCGCGAGCCGACGTGCTTCGTCTCGCGTGTCCTCGTCGAGACTGCGCAAAATCTTGCGCGCCACGCTGGCATACCATCGATCCCCGGCCATCCATGCGGGGCCGCGGGCGGATAATTCCGCCATATCACCAAACCAAGGGGACTCGGCTCACTTATCGGCGCAGGAGTTCAGTATCGGCGTCATCGCCTTCACATGTTCGTCGATCCGCTCGAGCACTTTCGCTGCGACAACGTCGCGCTCAGGCAGATGCCACCAGTGCTCGTTGACGAGTTCGACGGTCTCGACCACTGCCTTCAGGACTGCCGGCTCCGGAAGCCTTGCACGGTTCGCAAATGCTTTCCATCGCGGTGCTGCTAGCGCCTTGAACGAGCGCTCCCCTCCAAGCGAAAGCGCCGTGGCGTCGGCGGGAATATATGGCACGGTCGACAGAACGTCGTAGATTGGTGCAAGCGCCGGCTTGTCGCCGTTACCGGGATAAATCAAAGACCAGTTCTTCAGGTGCATGTCGCCATTGCCAGCGATGACCGTCAGCGCCAGGCGGCGGACGAATTCGAGAGCCGCCGTAGGCGAGACGGCCGCGCCAAGGGCCGAGGCTATGTCGTGATAAGCGGCGCCCTCATATTTGCGCGAGGGATAGACGCCGAAGACCTGAGCGAAATCCTCGATGTGAATCCTCTCGCCCTCAGCGCCGCGATCGAAGCGTTTGACGAGAAGGACCTTGCCCTCTGACAGCGTGTTGAATTCCTCGGGAATATCCTCGAAATCGGACTTCTCGACAAGTTCGCGTTCAGGCACCTCCATGCCGATCGCTGCGGCCAGCGCGAGATTGGCGAATTCATTTTCGGAAACGCCTGGAAACGCCGTCGAAGGGAACTTGGCGATGTATCGGCCTTGCTCGTCGTCCATCGGCAAGGTAAGGCCGCCGCCTTTTCCAGTGTTCTTCATGACCGACAGCTTCATTTGCACGCCGGCAAGTGAGAACCGTGCCTTGGGCTTATCCTTTGAAGCATCTCGCGAAACCGCTATCGCCCCGTCACTGGGCAACGCCCGTACGGCTCCCGGCAGATCGGCGCCCAGCGCCGCTAAAAGATCGAAATCATTGCCTGGCCGCACATTGCCTTCGTGGTGCTTTTCCATCGCCTCGCGCAATTTCTCCTCCGGCAGGAGGTTCGCGAAGAAAGCGGGCAAGGCGCCCGCCAGAGGCTTCGGATCTTTCCGCAATCCTCCCGTCGCTGCCCGGAACGACAGGCTCAAAACCGGAAAGCCGCCCGTCGCGCGGTAGGCCTCATCGAAGTTGAATGCATTGAAATCGCCCGGCGTCCTAACGATTGTGCCGACCTTCAGTGCGTTCAAGAGCACGTCCAGCGACGGGATCGTCTTAGCTGCGCGAAAAACTGGAGCCATGATCGTCATCGTCAGGTTGAGGAACAAAGGCGGGTCGATCGTCATCATCATGCGGACGCAATAGAGCCTGGACAGCCGGCACCATGACTTGCGGAACCAGCATCATTTCCAGACCGAGCGCGCGAGCGATATTCATGAGCGTTGTTGCACGCGCGGCTGCGGCTCCCTTTTCGATGTCGCGATATCGGGGACGGGATATACCCGCCAAATCAGCGACCTGCTCCTGCGTCATCGCAGCGGCCAGCCTCGCCTGCCTGAAAAGCCCACCGATTTCCCGTAGAATTTCCGATTGAGAGTCCATATGATATGTAAACGATCCATTCCAATGCTAGATGATATGGCAGAGTATCATATCTAGCGATCGAGTCAACACATTATGATCTGTTGGCGTATCATGCATCAGCCCGATGATACGTAAAGAGATCAATCGTCCTGCCTTTTGGCGCCGCTCGACGGTGGACGCCGTCCGAGCGCTCCGAAATCATCGGAATGTTAAATCAAGGCAGTCCGCCAGATGAAGGCGCTCGTCTCTTCGCCTTCATACGACCGACCGCGCATGACTCGAGGTCAATGTGGATCGCTACTCCTTCATTGCAATGGATTTGCACCATCTGCTCCTGCCGGTCTCCCGGCGCAGCTGGTGTTCCGATGCTTTAGGGGCTCATCTCGCCGGCGTGACCGGTCACCATGATCAAGCATCGAGATAGCCGTCGAATACGCTTACTCGCGGCTGTCCATATGGCGGAACGCGTCCTTGATCACGAAGAAGCACCCGAAAAACCCGGCGACCAGCGCGAATGGCCGGGCGTCCCCGATCTTCTCACTCAGTAAGACTAGGCGCCCGCCGCCACGTGCGGGCGCCGCCGGCGTCAACCAGCGGGCAGATGTGTCGAGGCCAACAAGCGCGCCTGACGCAACGCGGCAAGATCAGCCGAGCCGGTGCAGAAGCAGGCGACGGCCAACTGGCGGATGACGATCTCGAAATGCGCGACAACCGCCTCGGTGGATACCGTAGCCGCGCGCAGCACGCCGGCCGCCTGCCCGGCGATGTCCGCGCCCAGGCGGATGGCCTTGGCCACGTCGACGCCGTCGCGGATCCCGCCCGACGCGATCAGCTTCACCGTTGGCAGCGCCCGACGTACCGCCTGCACGCTGGCCGGGGTCGGAATCCCCCAATCGGCGAACGCCATGGCCACTGCACGGTCGGCGGCATCGCGGGCGCGCTCGCCCTCGACCGCGGCCCAACTGGTGCCGCCGGCGCCGGCGACATCGATCACCGCCACGCCCGCCTCGACGAGCGCACAGGCCACCGAGGCGGACAGGCCCGACCCCACTTCCTTGGCCACGATCGGCACGCCCACGCTGCGCGCGGCGCGAGCGATCTGCGCCAGGACGCCGCGCCAGTCGCGGTCGCCCTGCGGCTGTACCGCTTCCTGCAGCGGATTGAGATGGACGATGAGGCCATCGGCCTCCAGCGCATCCACCGCCCGGCGCGCCAGGTCCAGGCCGTCGGCCTCGCGCAGTTGCGCGGCGCCGATATTGGCCAGCAAGGGAATGTCTGGGGCCAGGCGGCGCAGCGCGCGCGTCAGCCCCTGGGAGTTGCGGGATTGCAGGCTCACGCGCTGCGAACCGACGCACATGGCGATCCCCAAGGCTTGCGCTGCCTCGCTCAGATGCCGGTTGATGGGCTCGGCGCGTGGCATGCCGCCGGTCATGGAGCTGATCAGCAGCGGCGCGCGCATGGTCTTGCCCAGCAGCGAGGCGTGCAGGTCGATCTGCGTCAGGTCCAACTCGGGCAATGCGCAGTGTTCGAAACGGATGTACTCCCAGCCGGCGGCGACCGTGGCCGGCGCCGTTCGCCGATCCAGCACGATGTCCAGATGGTCGTCCTTGCGCCGGCTCAGGGCGGTGTCGCTCATGCTCGCTCCATCTGTCGCATCGGGCGGCGGCGTTGCGTCGTATCGGGCGGCGGCGTTGCGTCGGATCGGACCGACGGCAGCGTGCGCACGCCGCCGCCTCCCGCGCGTTCAGGCCGGCGCACGCTGGCCTCCCCCCGCAGCGTCGCTTCGGTAGCGGCTCGTCGAGGTCAGGTAGTACTGCGCGCGGATGGCCGCCATAGCCTCGATCAACGGTCCCCACGGCGCGGGAAAGGCTTCTTCCGCCATCACCCGGTGCAGCATGCGCGTATGGCCGGCCAGCTCGTCGTTGAGGAACTCCACCACAGGCATAGCCGGATAGCGCTGCAGCAGCAGGATCGCCGCGTTGTCGGCCTCGCCGGCCGACGTATCCTTTTCGCGTCCATGCAGATCGTTCTGCAGGCGCCCTATCGCGGAGATGAGCCGCAGGACCTGGCGAAACGCCGGACCCGCGCGCAAGGTCGCCATGTCCAGTCCCCACAGCAACGACAGGCAACAGAACACGTTCGTGTAGGCGATCGAATCGATGCCGTTGTGCAGGTACTCGGCGTAGGACCAGCGTTCCGCCCCTGCCGCCTGCGCGTGTCCGGCGCGCAGCGCCGCGCAGTAGCACCGGGTATCGTCGAGAAGCTGAGCATAGTCGCGACGATCGTAGGCGAGCGCGGCCAGCGAAGCGCGCAGCACAGCGCAGCCATCGAATCCGGGGAGCGCGCACGGCACGCCCTGCCCCAGCGCCTGCTCCACCGCGGCGAGCTGCTCCGGCGCGATCAGGCCAAGGTCGTTGCAATCGTCGAGCCAGAACAGCAGCGCCAGTTCGCGATAGAACGCCACGATTAGCGTTTCGTCCTGCGGATCGCGGCCGGTGCGGGCGCTGGTGTCGCGCAGGCTCGGGTGAATGCGCTGCAGGATGTACTGGCCGCCCCTGACCGCTTCCACGGCATGCTCGTCGGCGAACCCGGTCAGGGAACGTCCCCACTCCAGCACCTGCTGCAGTGCGCGTTCGGTCTGGATCATGGCGCCGCTCCTGCTCCCTCGGCCAGGACGCGCCGCCCCCAACGAAGCCCCAGCCACAACCCGGCGAGTTCGGCCACGCGCACCACCCGGGTGGGGCAATACAGTTCCTTGCCGATCCACAGCGGCGTCTGCGGCCATGCATGCGCCGCATGGCGGGCGAGCATCCACTCCAGCGCACGCGCCACCGCCTGCGCGATGCGTCGGCGCCCTGTCGGCTCTTCGCTCCCGTCCATCACGTGCAACGCGAACAGCGCATAGGCGGTTTCCTCGAATGTGGACGCGCGACCGGCGCCCCAGCCGCCGTCGCGGCGCTGCGCCTTCAGCAGCGCCGCCAGCGCGCGCTCGTCGCGCCACTGGGGCTTGCCTTGCGCCAGCGCAGCGACCGCATGCGCGGTGGGATACAGCCACGAAACGTGCCATTTTTCGTTGTCCCATAGACCATGCGGATTGCGATTGGCCTCGACGTAGGCGCTGGTGCCGGCGGCGGGCTTTCCCAACAGTCGCAACGCATGCAGGGCATGGATGTTGGTCGACACCGAGGCATTGCGCTCGCCGGGGAAGGTGACGAACAGCTCGCCGATTTCGAAATGGCGCAACGCATCGACCGCCGGGTCGCGGCCTGCAAGGCGTAGGACGCACATCGCAACGGCGGTATCGTCCGCGTCGGCCGCGAAGTGCAAGGCCGGGCCCAGACCGCGCACGCCCAGGCGGGCGTCGAGCTGCGCGACGATCACTTGCACCGCCTCGGCGAGCGCGGGATGCGCGAACAGACCGGCCAGATGCAGGGTGTACAGCGACCAGCATGGCTCGAACACATTGATCGGCCAGACATTGGGAACGACACCTTCGATGCCGCTGCGCGTCGCCCGCGATGCCGCCTGCAGATACGCGTCGGCGCGCCCGACCTGCGGCGTGCTCCCCTGTGTCACGGCGTGCGCACGCCACGCGGCGGTGGCCGCCGGACTGATGCCGATGCTGCCGTCGTCATCCGGGCATGCGGTGGTCGGCGACGTTCCCCAGGCTTCCCAGGAGTGCAGCAACGGATGGCCGCTCGGCAACGTCGCCACCGCCCTCAGCTTGACCAGGCACGCTCGCCGCAACGGCAACAGGGCCGGGTGGCGCGGAAACGCCACGCCGCCCAGCAAGGATGCGGCCTCGCCGCACAACTGCGGCAGGATCAGCTCCGCGCCGATCGGCGCGTCTTCCGGCACCGCATGCGCGTAGGGATCGGGCTGGCGCTCGAGGAACCGGGTTGCAGCCTGGACTGCGTCGGCAGCGCCGGGAAGAGGATCGGCACGCTGCAATGCCAGCAACGCCGCCCACGTGGGCGCATGGCGGAACAGCGGAAAGCCCTCATTTCCCCATCCGCCATCGGCCTGTTGCTGCGCGATGAGCCACGCGTATGCGTCCTGCCGACCGATGACGTTGCCGTGGAACTGCAGAGCTCGCGCCGTGTCGTAGACGGACGGACCGACGCTGCCGCCGTCGCTCATCTCGCTCAGCAGGTGGCGCAATTCGGAAAGGATCTGTTCGGACAGCGCGTTCACGCGGGATGTTCCTTCTGCAGAGGGCTAACGACAACCAGGATCGGGCAGACGCCGCGCACGTCGCCGCCGGTTCGGACACAGTGCAGCATGCACCGCCCGCCGGCCGATCGCAGCGGCACAGGGGCGACTCCATGCGGACGGGCGCGCTCATGCGCATGGCGCGTGCTTGAACAGATACGCGTTGACCCGCTGCAGCATCTGCGCCAACCGTTCCGCACGCGGCCCCAGCGGGGCGATGGCCTCCCCGGCGTCGCGCAGCAAATCCAGCGCGAACTGGCGCGCTGCCTGCAGCCCCATGATCGACGCGCAGGTGGGCTTCTGCGCCGCCGCGTCCTTGCCGGGGGTCTTGCCCAGCGTCGCAGTATCCGCTGTCGCGTCGAGAATGTCGTCGACCACCTGCAACGCCAGGCCGAAACAGGCGGTGTAGCGATCGAGCGCACAGTACAGCGCAGCGTGCGCGGCATCCTCCGCGATGGCGCATAGCGCGCCCATGCGAACGGACGCGCGCACTAGCGCTCCGCTCTTCATCCGGTGCATCGCCACGATCCTGTCCAGCTCGGCGTGCTTTCCGACCAGCGACAGATCCATCGCCTGCCCGCCTGCGGCACCCTCGGCGGACACGGCCTGCGCCAGTTCGCGCACGAGCGCGATACGGTTGTCGCCCGGCGCATCGAGGCTCGCCAGGGTCAGGAAGGCGTGTGCCTGCAGCGCATCGCCGACCAGGATCGCAGTGGCTTCGCCGAACTTGACGTGCACGGTCGGAAGGCCGCGGCGAAGCACGTCGTCGTCCATCGCGGGCAGGTCGTCGTGGACCAGGGTACAGGCGTGCATCATCTCGATGGCGGCGCCGACGTCGTCTAGCATGTGCGCCGGCGTGTCGGCCAGTGCGCCGGCAGCCAGACAGAGCAAGGCGCGGGTGCGCTTCCCGCCATGCAAGGTGGCGTAGCGCATCGCCGCCATCAGCTCTGTCTCACCGTCGTCTTCGGCGCAGAGAAGACGCGCCAGCGCCTGTTCGACCCGCTTTGCGCCGTCCTGCATCCAGATCTCCGGCAGCAGCCTGCCGGATGCGCCGCGCGCCTGCGCACCCAATCCGCCGAGCGCGGAAACGCCAGTTCGGTCGTCGTGTACCGTTGAACCGGTCTGCATGTTGTTCATGTCCTTGTACCTGACACGGCCACGGCGAGCGCCGAGCCGCGGCGGTGTTGCCGGCGTCGCACCGAGCGCGCGCGCCGAGTGCAGCAATGTCGCGCGTCGCCGGCGCCGCTGCCCGCCACACGGGGCATGCGATGCCAGCTCATGAGAATCCGATGCGGATTGTCATGGACGGATGTGCGGTCGGGTAATAGCGCCGGCCTTTTTCGACGCCGCTCAGCAACCGCGGCCGCACCCCGGCCTGGTGCATGGTCAGCGCCAAGGCGATGCAGAACTGCACCATTTCCAGCCATACCAGGTGGTAGCCGATGCAGACGTGTGGGCCGGTACCGAACTGCAGCATGTCCACCGGCCGGATCGGCTCCGTGCGTTGCAGCCACCGCGCCAGGCGGAACTGATCAGGCGCCTCGTGCAGCAGCGCCGAGGTCGAGAAATGCAGCAGCGGGATGCACAGATGGGTGCCCGCGGGAATGCGCCGTTGGCCGAGTTGCAATTCCTGCAGCGCGCGACGCGGCAGGAGCGTGGTCGCCGGATGCAGGCGCAGCGTCTCGCGGAACAGTGCCTCGGCGACCGGACACTGCGCCAGGTCCGCGTGCCGGGTCGGCACCGCGCCCACGCGTTGCGCCTCCTCGACCAGGGCGTCCCACAGAACAGGCTGCCGCGCCAGCTCGATCACCATCCAGGCCATCGTCGAGGCAGTGGTGTCGTGACCGGCAAGCAGCAGCAATCGGATATTGGCGACTAGAACGTCATCGGAGAGCCCATCGTCGCTGCGGTCGAAGGCGCTCACCATGTCGTTGATCAACCCGGTGCGCGCGGCGTGCGCGCGCGCGTCGCGGACGAACTGGCGCAACTGCGCGTCGATCCAGTCGCGGGCGGCGCGGCCGCGCCGCAAGGGCAGTCCGGGGAGGTCGACCGGGGGCGCGACGATCAACTGCAGCAGTTGCCGGTACTTGCGATGCCATCCCGGCAGGTCCTGCGCGGGGATTCCCATGAGGCTGAAGATGAGCTTGAGCATCAGGTCACCGGTTTCGCGCAGGATGGTTGCCTCGCCGCGGTCGCGCCACGCCTGCACCCGCGCCCGGATGACGGGCGCGAACAGGTCGCCGATGCCGGCCTGGGTCAGCCCCTTGGGCAGGAACGCTGCCTTGATCGCATCACGCGCCTGCCGGTGCGCGCCGCCGTCCTGGGCAACCAACGTTCCGCCAAGCAATTCGGGCGCGATCTCTTCGATCAGCGCCGAAGACACGTCCTTGTGCCGGAGCAGTGCGAACGCATCCGGATCCACGCAGGTCATCAAGTGTCCAGCAGGGCCGAAATCCAGCCAGAAGTGGCTGCCCAGCGTCCGTTCTGCGCGCTCCAGCAGGCGCGGCAGGTCGCAGACAATGGCGGGAAGATGCCCGACCAGGGGGAAAGCGCCAGGCATGACCGGGATGTCGCATCGCAGCCGGTGCCGACGGTCGAGCGGGTTGAGCAGCATGTGCATCAGCAGCGCGCCGCCGCCGCCGATTCGGTGTCGCCGGCATGGCGCGCGGCGCAGCTGTTGCCACCGTCGGCGTATGTCGGCACATGCGCCAGCATGCCGCCGTCGATGCACACGACCTGGCCGGTGATGAACGCAGCATCGTCGGAGAGCAGGAACGCCACGAGCGCGGCCACGTCCTCGGGGCGGCCGACGCGCTGCAGGAGCTGGTGCCGGCGCAGATGCCGTTGCGTGCACTCGTCCAGCTTGGCGAGGAGACGCTCCGTCATGATAAGACCCGGCGCAACCGCGTTGCAGCGGATCTGCGCGTGACCGTACTGGGTGGCGAGCGAGGCCGACAGCATGTTCATCGCCGCCTTCGACGCGGCGTAGGACGTCTGCGCGGTGTCACCCCTGAGCCCCTGGCACGACGACACGTTGACGATCGCGCCACCGCCGCGGGCGATCATCCGTGGGATGGCCTGCCGGCAGCAGAGCAGCGTGCCGCGCAGATTGGTCGCCATGGTCTGGTCCCAGACTGCCAGGTCCAGGTCGAGGATCGCGCGGTCGCGCGGGGTCAGATGCATGGCGCTCGCATTGTTCACCAGCAGGTCGACCCCCCCGAAGTGCCGCTCCGCCGTCTCGAACAGCGCTGCCACCGCCTGCTCATCGGCGATATCCATGGCTAAGGGCAGCGCGTGGCCTGCTTCGGCCGCGATCTGCGCGGTGCAGGCGATGGCCGCCGAGCCATCAATGTCGGCCACCACCACTCTGCCGCCCCCGCGCGCGATGGCGAGAGCGCATGCCTTGCCGATGCCGGCGCCGGCGCCGGTCACCACGGCCACCTTGCCTTCAAACCGTCCCATCGTGTCTCCTGAATTGCCTTGGTCTTTCGCAGCATGCCGCTCGGCCTCCGCCGGAGAAGGCGCAGGGTCGGCGCTGGCGCGCTCGTCATGGCCAGCGTCGCTTTCGATGACCCGAATGGCGGCGACCGGGCACTGGTTGGCCGCAAGCCGCACGGCGGCGTGCAGCGCCTGCGGGACCGTCGCCACGCACACTTCGGCCACGCCGTCCGGTTCGCGCTGGCGAAAGGTGCCCGGCAGCGTCAGCACGCACTGCCCGGTAGTTCCGCACAGATCCTGATCGACCAGGACGCGCATCTCAGCCCTCCTGCCCATGCAGCCGCACCGGCAGCGCGCGGAACGTCCTAAGGAACGCGGAGGGCTCCCGGGTCGGCTGCTCGGCCAATGCCAGGGTGGGGAAGCGCGCCTGCATCCGCGGCAGGCTCTCGGCCAACTGCACCCGGGCCAGTTGCGCACCCAGGCAGAAGTGGATGCCGTGGCCGAAGGTCAGCATGATCTTCCCGTCGATCGACATGCCAGGACTGGTGCCGTAGAACCGCACGGGATCGAAGCGGTCGGGATCGGCGAAGGCGTCCGGGTCGCGATTGCCGGCCGCGATCAGCACACGCACGTCCGCGTTCTTCGGGATCACCACGCCGGCCAGTTCGATGTCGCGCTGGGCGATACGCGGAATGGAGCTGAACATGGCGGGCGCGTCGCAGCGCAGGACTTCTTCGACGAACGCCTTCACCCCCACGGCGTCTCCCTGCAGCCAGTGCCGCTGTTCGGGATACGCCAGCATCGCCAGGACCGCATGGTCGATGGCCGCAGCAGTGGTGGCGAAGCCGCCCAGCAGCATGCCCCACAGCATGCTGATCAACTCCGCATCCGACAGCATATCGGCATCGTCGTCGTGTGCGCCGACCAGCATTGACACGATGTCGTGGCGGGAATCGGTGCGCTTGCGCTGTATGAGGTCGCCGAAGTAGGCCTGCACCCTGGCGCTGGCCGCGTCCGCGGCGGCGAGCTGGGGATCGCTGGCGTGCGGGCTCAGGCCTTCCAGAATGGCGCTGATGCCGGTGACGAGCCCGAGAATGTCGTCCGGGGGCATGCCGAACAGTTCGCCGAAAACCAGCATGGGCAAGGCCAGCGCGAATTCCCGATGCAGGTCCACTGCCTCCCCGCGCTCCAGTGCGGGCGCCATGCCGTCCAGGCGCGCTGCGACAATGCCAGCGATGGTCGGCCTCAGGTTGTCGATCTGGCCGATGGTGAAATCGCGCGAGATCAGCCGGCGCAGACGCGTATGCGTTGGAGGTTCCTTCATCGCTAAAGTGGACGCCAGCAAACTTAGCGACAGGCTGGTCGCCGCACGCGGGAAATAGCGCGCCAGTTCGCCTGGTGCCGGCCCCCGAAAAGCATCGCCCGTGGCCTTGAGCGCCCAGTAGATGTCGGCGTGGCGGCTCAACAGAAAGAGGCCCGACGCCGCGCGATGTACCGGATCGTGCTCGCGCAACCACCGCATGAATGGGTACGGGTCCTGAATGCACGCTGGCGACGCCAGTTCGGCGAAGGCGTCCCGGCATGCTGCCGTGGTTTCTTGCACGTCCATCTTGGTCACCTGTTGGCTGGCTGATCTGATCGGCGCGGCAGGCGCGCCGGCAATTTGGAGAACATCGCGATTCCTGGTGGCGTCCGCGCATCACCAGAGCACCGGGAACTCCTCGAACCCGCCAGTGATGATCTCCTTGCGCAACTTCAGTTCTTCGGGCGCCACGGCCAGGCGCAGCGCGGGAAAGCGCTGGAAGATCGAACCGAACACCGCCTTGAGTTCCAGCCTGGCCAGCGCCAAGCCGATGCAGTTGTGCGGCCCGTAGGAGAACGCCAGGTGCGGGTTTTCGTCACGTCCGATGTCGAAGATTTCCGGGTCGTCGAAATGGCGCGGATCGAACGACGTCGCCGGCAGGCCGACAAGCACCTTGCTCTCCGCAGGAATATCCACGCCCGCGATGGTCACGTCGGTCCTCGGATAGCGCATGATGCCGTCCCAGCCCGCGCCCGGCGGGTACATGCGCAGGATTTCCTCCACCGCCTTGTCCACCAGGGATGGATCGCCGACCAGGCGTTCGCGCTGTTGCGGATGGCGGAACATGGCCAGCAGGCCGAATTCGATCTGCGCGACGGTGCTCTCGTGCCCCGCCACCAGCATGCCCGTCGCCAGGCCGATCGCCTCTTCCTCGGTCGCCTTGCCCTGGTCGACCGCCGCGAGCAGATCCGTCAGCAGGTTGTCGCCAGGATCCTGGCGCTTGTCCCGCATCTTGCCGCGAATGTAGGCGCGCAGTTCTTCCCAGGCCAAGCGCGACGCGCTGCGCGGGCCGCTTTCATGCTGGTGCGTCATCACCTCGTCGGACAGCCCGGCGAAAAAGGCGTGATCCTCGTAGAGCACGCCCGTCAGCGCGCTGATGACCATGGCCGGAAGTGGAAAGGAGAGGTGGCGCCGCAGGTCGGCGGGCTGGGGCTGGGCCGCCAGTGTCTCGAACAACTGCGCGGCGATCACCTCGACCTGCTGCGCGAGCAGCTTCACCCTGCGGTTGCTGAAGGCCGGCGCCACGATCGTGCGTAACCGGGCATGCTCGCCCCCCTCGTGCGACACCAACCACCCCGGCGATCCGAGAATCACCGAATCCGGGGTGAATGTCGCGGGCGGCATTCCCGAGGGCCGGAACGCCGCGTCGGACAGCACCGCCTTGGCTTCATCGTAGCCTGTCACCCACCAGCCTTCGTGCCCGGACGGGAAGCGCACGCGGTGGATCGGACCGTTGGCGCGTTGCGCCAACATCTCGGGCGAGGGCTCGATGTGATCGACGCGCCACATCGGCAGCGTCGGCAGGGGTTGTTCGGACATGGTGGCACTTGATCTCTAAGCGATGGAAGGGCGGGAGGTGACCGGCAGGCGCTGCGGGCAGCGAATGGCTTAGGAAGGCATGTAGACGACGTCCTCCGCAGCGTAGCCCGATTCGATTATCAAGGTCGGCCAACGTGTAACTGCCTAGGCATACCGCGCGGCGAGACGCAGAACGTTATCCTGCGCCTTCGAGTTCAGGATAAGGCGAGTGTGGCGGGCCTTTGAGTCGCAGCCGGCCATCAAGATTTCCTGCGCAAGGGTGGACAAGGGCGGCGAGCCTGTTTGGTAGGGGGCGGTTTCGCCGAGGCCCCCTTCCCATAGAATGCTATCTGATGCGGATTTGACATTTTGCTTTTCTTTCTTCGTTCCATCGATCGCGGTGCCATCCACGAAAGGAAGGTCGGTCGGCAGCTCCCGGCCCGCAACGAAGGAGCTTCAAAACTCGTGCCAATTTGGCCGACCCAGCAGAAGAAAAAAATTGTGATTGCTTTTCATCGGCTTAGCCTGAGGCCAGACAAGAGCTCGGCGAAATAGGCCGGTGTCGCGGGCCAACAAAGGGGACAGAACAGTGTCGGATAGTACGCCTCGGCGACCTTTAGGTCGGGCTTGCGACATTCTGGTCCAGTTTCGAACATAAGAGGGTGGCAAATAGACACGATTGGGGAATTCGATCCTCACGGAGTCAGGCGCTTGCCGAAGCGCGCGCTCATGGTTGCTGCGACAGGCGCATGTTCGCGAAAGCCGAGCCTGCGCACGCAAGAACACGTTTGCGGCAGACGCTACGAAATCGCTGCAGTGCCCGCCGGTGTGAGATAGGGCATCGGCTCGGCTTTCGGTTCGTCTTTGTCCAGCCGGTGCGGAAGCGCCGCATATCCGCACCATACAGCACCCTTGTCGAGCGTGCTGACGAGGCGGTTATAGGGCGCGCCCGGTCTTGAAGACACGGTCCTCCCAAGAAAAAGGATCGCTCCAAAAGCATCTCTATTTGAAATGGCACGCCGCTTGCTGCTCCTGGTCAGAGCCCATCAAAACACGATGAAAGCGACTTGCGCCATGCCCGACACGCGAAGCTCTAGACCGTGGCCTGAGGAGACGGTGCCTGTTCCCGCTGAACATCGGTACATCATCTCCTCCGGGGGTCCCTCCTCGGCAGCCGCTTTGCGCACGGCTGGTCCGATGCCGGCACGCCAACACATGGCGCTCGCGCAATTGCCGTTTACCGGTTCTGATCAACATGTGAGTGCCCAAGAGCCCCATCAAAGAGCCACCGAAGCCAAGGTCGGCGGGTCACTGGCAAACTTCGACAATACGCCGAACCAGCTCAGTAACGCGGGTCTCTTGCGTGAAGTCACATTTGAGGCCTCCACACGCGTCCGATATTGGCTACTTCGGGCCCGCTATCACTTTGTCCCGGGCACGAGCGCGAGCGATGGATGCCGCTTCCGGCGCCATAGCCGTGGAAAGATTGCCCCAGCGGCTCGACAGCCTCCACTTGCTCAGATCGATGGCGTTCGGGTGGCCAAGACCGGCCGCCAAGACGTTCCCCTACATCGGGATGGAAAAAGGGGGGTGCGAGCCGCGAGGGCCTCATTTCATGCCCGGCATACGAGCCTTTGCTCGGTATTGCGCCAGCCTCTGCCAGAATCCGGCGCGCCAGTTTTTTCCTGAGGAGCAAGTTGATGACCGTTCAAAAGCAGGTTCCCTTCGTCACCTTTCTCACGCGTGTTCGCGATGAGTCAGTCCAGGGCCCAAATCCATATCGCTGGGAAGAAAAGACATCTGACGACTACTTTGCCGGCAAGCGCGTCATCTTGTTCTCGTTGCCTGGCGCCTTCACTCCGACCTGCTCGACCTACCAACTGCCCAATTTCGAAGAGCTCTATGATGAGTTTGAGAAGGAGGGAATTGACGCAATTTACTGCGTCTCCGTCAACGATGCCTTCGTCATGAATGCGTGGGGGAAGTCCTTGGGCCTGCAGAAGGTCGAGCTCATCCCCGATGGCTCAGGCGAGTTCACACGCAAGATGGGCATGCTGGTCGCAAAGGACAATCTCGGCTTCGGGATGCGCTCCTGGCGCTACGCCGCCCTGATCAACAATGGCGTGGTGGAGCAGTGGTTCGAGGAGGAAGGTTTCTCCGACAACTGCGAGGCCGACCCCTATGGCGTCTCATCCCCGCAAAACGTTCTCGAAACGCTGAAAGCCGCCGCATGACCTAGAAACCGTCTCACTGGTGCCATTGCCCGCCCCAAGAGGCTCCCTCGACAGGATTATCGCGCTCACCATGCAATCCTCAGCAAGCCTGCTTCAGCGCCAGAAGCAATCCATGGTCGCATCGCCTCAACTCATTGAGTCGATTCGCTTGCTGCAACTGGCGCATACTGAACTGCATCAGTTCGTGGAGCGGGAAATCGAGAAGAACCCGCTCTTGGAATCTGCGTCAAACGATGGCGGGACTTTTGGCGATGTTTCGATTTCGGGAGCGGATCAGCGTGTCGGCCCACGCGCAAACGCCGTTGACGGACCGACCGGGGCCGGCTCGCCTGAACGGCTCGGGCAATGGAAATCACTTCGCAACACGACCAACAACCCGCCGGGTAATGGCCCTTCCCTCGACGAGTTTGCCAGCCTCGCCGAGACATTGCACGACCATGTCGCTCGTCAGATCGCCCTCACTGCGTTCACACCACAGGAGCGGCTGATCGCTGGCCAGCTTGCCGCCGATCTGGAAGACACTGGCTATCTTGGGGCAAACCTTTTGGAGCTGGCCGAGAGCCTGAATGTCCGGGAGGCTGATGTGGAACGGGTTCTCGGAACCTTGCAGCACTTTGATCCACCGGGAATTTTTGCGCGAACTCTCGGAGAATGCCTCGAAATCCAGTTACGCCAGCGAGACCGGTTCGACCCGGCAATGGCAGCTTTGGTTGCCAATCTTGAAATGCTTGCGCGACGCGATTTTCAGGCACTGAAGCAGCATTGCGGCGTCGATGAAGACGACCTTCTCGACATGATGCATGAGATTCGGGCGCTCGATCCCAAGCCTGGAAACCGATTCCAATCCGGTGCGTCTGAATCAATCATACCCGACGTCTGGGTCACGCCCTCGCCGGAAGGCGGGTGGCAGATCGAACTTGATCCGGCCACACTGCCCAAGCTGCTGATCAACCAAACCTACTATGCCGAAGTGTCGCGTCAAACTGTCCAAAATTCGAAAGATCAAGCATTTCTCAACGAATGCTTGCAAAACGCGAACTGGCTAATCCGCAGCCTCGATCAGCGCGCCAAGACGATTGTTAAGGTTGCGGCTGAAATCGTGCGCCAGCAGGATGCCTTTTTGGAACATGGCGTCGCCCACCTGCGGCCTCTCAATCTCAGAACCGTCGCTGACGCGATCGGCGTGCACGAGTCGACGGTAAGCCGGGTGACCTCGAACAAGTACATGCTTACCCCGCGCGGAGTCTTCGAACTCAAGTATTTTTTCACCGTCGCGATCGCGTCCTGCCAAGGCGGCGATGCGCACTCCGCCGAAGCTGTCCGCCATCGGATCAAAGCGATAATTGCCGCAGAATCTCCCGGCGACGTGCTTTCCGACGATGACATCGCTGTCCGGCTGAAGGAAACCGGCATCGATGTTGCGCGCCGCACCGTCACAAAATATCGCGAAGCAATGAACATCCCCTCCTCCGTGCAACGCCGCCGCGAAATGCGCTTGTGTCCTTAATGTGGGTCAAGGCAGCCAACCTCATGTTGCAGTGCATCCAAAGTGGAGACTTCGTTCATGACCCGATCCGCGGCAGGCGTCATGGACGCTGTTCTGCACGACCCAGAAAAGCCCGACCAACCGTCTGGTCCCGCATGGGGTGCGGTCATTTCGCTTTCCTTGGGCACCTTCGGGTTGGTGACGGCAGAGTTTCTGCCTGTCAGCCTGCTCACGCCCCTCGCGCACGATCTCGGTGTCACCGAGGGTGCGGCTGGACAGGCGATGACGGCGACCGCTATCGTCGGGGCGATCTCGGCGCCGACGGTGGCGATCATCACAAAGCGCCTGGACCGCAGGATCGTCATGTGGGCGATGACGCTGCTGCTGATCCTGTCGGACGTTCTGGCGGCCGGCGCGTGGTCGCTGGCGGTTCTCCTGACTGCACGCGTCGTGCTCGGCATAGCGCTCGGAGGCTTTTGGTCGATGTCGGCATCACTGGCGATGCGGCTCGTTCCAAGCCACCTCCTGCCGCGCGCGATGTCGATCATCCTCACCGGCGTTTCCGTCGCTACCGTTTGCGCAGCTCCAATCGGCGCTTATGTCGGCGATATTTGGGGATGGCGAAGCGCCTTCATGCTCGCCGCAGCCTTCGGCGCCGCTACACTGCTGGTGCAACTCATAACCATTCCGAGGCTGCCTCCGGTCGGAGTGGCTAGCTTCCGCAGCCTGCTGGATGTGGCCAAGATTCCGATGGTCAAGGTCGCGCTTTTGGTCGTCCTGCTGGTCGCTTCCGGCCACTTCGCCGGAATCACCTATATCCGCGCCTTCCTCGAGAAGGTTCCCGCGCTGGATGTCGACACGATCTCGCTTGTGTTGCTTGCTTTTGGCATCGGCGGATTCTTCGGCAATTTGGCCGGCGGGCTTCTGGCCGAGTACAGTCTCAAGGCAGTCGCGGCCCTTGCCCCGCTGCTCATAGCGATGGCCGCTGTTTCGCTGCTGACGGCGGGAGCATCGGCCTCGGGCTCGGCGATTGCGGTTGCCGCGTGGGGCTTTGCCTTCGGCGCGGTGCCAGTGGGATTGCAGACGTGGATGGTGCGGCGCGCCGTTCCCGATCAGGCCGAAAGCGCCGGTGTGCTGATGGTCGTAGCGTTCCAAGTGGCAATCGCAGCCGGCGCGATTTTCGGCGGACTATTGGTGGACAATGCCGGGATTGCCAGTGCCATTGCCTACAGTGCTGTTGCCACGTTCCTCGCCGCCCTGACAGTGTTCCTGCTCGGCCCGAAGCGCGAAACCTAGACCGCCTGACAAAAGAGGCCTCAGCAGCGCAGCGGGACGAGAGATGCAATCGCATGCACGGCGCGGCGCGATCCTCCGCATGATTACGCATGGACCAGCGCAAGCGCCTCGCCGGCTTCACCTCCGGGCCATGGCGACCTTCGCCGCCAGACACGCGAACCTCGCCGGCACCGGTTTCCATTTGGCGATGATGAGCGCTGCGCGTATCCGAAGCGGGGCTGTTGCGTCACAGACGCCTGCAATGAAACGACAGAGGCCTGCTCGTGCCTAGGTAGCGGATGATCGCCCGCAGGGTTCACTCCGTCGAGGAAGTTGCGAGGTTCGACGTGGTCGCCTGCCAGCGTCTGGCACCGGCGCGCAAGCTCATCCTGGACCCGACCGGAGAACGCTTCCCGGAACTGCCTGATGGAGTCAGCAGTGCCCTCGGATTCGAGAAGCTCGTCGATCTCTGAAAGCCGGAAGACGCCCCGCTCGGGATCGGACACCTGATCGGCTCCATCGACGTTCGCGGTCTCGATCTTCACCAGGAGAGGCCCCTGGTGTTCAGCCACCCACTCCGGCGCTATCGCCGCCACCGCCAGCATCCTGAACCGCAGCCGGTCCGCTTCCTGAGGACGGTAGGAGCCGAGGCTACGTTTGATGTCCAGGATTAACCGAGAACAAACCAGCACAATGCCGCGGGAACTCCCGCTCCTAGCGCGAATGATCAACAAGCGTGAGATTCCGATGTACAATTTGCGGGCCCGTCGCGAAGGAAGAGAGCGCCGGTTGGGCAGCAAGGTCCGCGAGGATGGCTGCCGTAGACGGCTCCGTCGTCAGTCTCCCAGCGACCGTTTTGATCGCCCGCCCGAGCGTCTTCACTCGTGAGACTACGACATTGATCTGGCGCAATCCAATGGCGCGTTGACTGTTTCTGTGCCTTCGAAGGCGGGCGGCTTCAGCAGTCGCTCATCCCATGTGTATGCGCCTATTTTTCTCAGGCCGAGGGCACGAAGCTCCCTATCACCGCGACGCACGTGCATCGTGCTCGCGGTTTTCATTGTCTTCGTGGATTTCTGTGGTGCAGCCATGTCCCTCCCCGTTGCTAGTAACGTTCTAGTTGCAATCTAGCAGGATCTGGACTCACGCCACGCACCGTACGGCAGCCGCAGCCAGACGTTCTACGTCCTGCGTACGGCGCTGTTGCGGCCAAAGGGACTGGAGTTCGCAGCCGTTCGGATCCCCTTCCTTTCAGAGGGTGAAATTCCCACCAACGGTGGCCCTATCTGCGGCGGTTGGTGCTGCCGACCGGCGAGAGACCCTTGAGCGGGAGCGTTCGCTGCTACATGTGGCCGCGAGGTGGCGAAAAGGACCCTGCGGGTGTCATGGAGCGGTGCGCCATCGCAGACCCTCACCGCGGCACGGCAGGAGACGCAATGAACTGCCGCTTCTGCGGAACTTTCATGCCCTCACGCTACCAATCCGGTCGGCTCATTTGCGAAACGATGCCGATATATGATCCCGCGCAATTTTCCCATATAGACGTCTTCTCTCGTGGTGGGGAGCCCAAGTGACAAACTCTTGTACTTGCGCCTACAATCAACGGCTAATTGTCGTTTGCCATTCGGTAGTGAAAGCAAAGGATCCAGGGTGAACCTTCCGACCGGACCTGCTTCAGGCGATATCGGGGCCAGGTGGCGGCCGCGTGGCGCTCGTGATCGGGGCCGGCTGCTCGATTGAGCCGCCTAGGCCCGATCACGGGCATCGTTTCGAGGGTGGCGGTAAGAGTACTCTTCGGAGAAGAACCAGCATCGCCGATCAGGACTGTCGGCTGGGGTATAGCAAGAGAACCGGGGGAATCGTGAACATCACATCAGGCATCAAGGCCGAGGCCCGCCCCGGCGGCGGGCAAATCGCATATTTCATCACGAAGGAATTCGATAAGTCCTTACACCGCGCCATTCAAACCGGGGGGCAAGGGAAGAACAGGGCAATCAAAGTCAAGGCAATTCTGAATAGCCTTGGAGAACCAGACCCTTTCCGATTCATTGGAATTTCCGTCACCAACCACGGCGAGAGCCGCATACGCAATTGCGTCAAATACGATCTCGGTGACGGCTGGCGACTTGTAACGCAGCAAACGGACAAGACCTGCGGATTTCTCTTCGTCGGCGACCACGCTGACACTGACCATTGGCTCGATGCTCACCGTGGTCAGCAGTTCGCCGTTAAGGACGGCAGAACGAAACTGGTTCCGGGATCGGGCCTCCAAATCGCACATGGGAGCGAGTTTCGCGCCGACCACCACGACAAGCCGCTCGTCGAGCGCCTCGACGCAGAAGCGATGGATCACGTGCTGGACGGCCTCCCGCGTAGCGTGGCGAGGAAGCTTGAGGCGCTCGACGCCCGCTCCACCACGGCCGAGCTCGAATCCCTGGTCGGCGAGATTCCCGGAGCGCAGAAGGCTGAACTCGCGCGGGCCGTCTTTAGTCTACTCCTCGCGGGTAACTATGACGGCGCACAGGCCCATGTCGATCTCAGTATGGGCCGGATCGGGCTCCTCGACGATGTCGGCGAATCCGAGATGCTCGAGGTGGCCGATGGGGAGGACATCCGTCGGCTGCGCATCGGGTCTCCCGAATACGAGGCCTGGCTGGCCGCATTTGACAAACGATCCAACTGGTACGAGTGGTTTCTCTATCTTCACCCCGAGCAGGAAAAGGTGGTAAAAGCCGACTACGTCGGTGTTTCCCAGCTTTCTGGCGTTTCGGGTTCGGGCAAGACCTGTGTAGCCGTTCGCCGTGCTATGCGCTTGGCGGAATCGTCGAATGCGAAGATTTTGTTGCTCACGCTGAACCGGAGTCTTGCCGGCCTGCTCGGACAGCTCGTCGATGCCGCCTGCACCGACGCTTTGGTGAGGGGCAGGATTGAAGTCACCTCATTTTTCCAATTGGCTCAGCGGCTTCTGCATATGTTCGAACCGCAGAATGACCGCCATTTCAGCGATGTGACCTGGAAGTCTGGCGAACATGTCGACGAGGTGTTCCGCGAGTATTACCGCCAGTGGACGAACAATGACGACGCGAAGATACTGATGCCGCTGCACAGATCGATGACTGCGCGCAACGTCAATGGCGAAGCCTATTTGCGTGAGGAATTCGACTGGATAAGAAGTGCCGTCGCACCGGATGGTCGCGCGACATATTTGGATCTAGAGCGAAAGGGTCGCAGGTTTCCGATCTTACCCGAAGGCAGGCAGAGCCTGCTGGAGGGACTAGACGGCTGGGAGAGGAAGATGCGCGATGTAGGCGTCATCGACTATCTCGGTTTGACATCGGCATTGACGAAGCACCGGGACAAAATTGGGCCCCTCTACACGAACATCCTCGTTGACGAAGCACAGGACTTCGGCACCACTGAGCTTCGCATTATTCGACATCTCGTCAAAACCGGACCAAACGACATATTCCTGTGTGGCGACATCGCCCAAACCATACTGCCGAAGCACCGATCCCTTACCGATGCGGGTCTCGCCAGCATCACCCGCGAACGTATCCGGCAGAATTATAGAAACAGCCGAGAAATCCTTACGGCAGCTTATGACGTGCTGCGAAACAATCTTTACGAGGAAATGTTCAACAGTGAGGATCTGGAAATTCTGGACCCAAAGTTCGCGAACTTCAGCGGCGACGTTCCAATGGCGCTTGCGGCGGATACGCTGGAAGAGGAAATAGCCTATGCACGGACTTATGCCGCGTCGCGGTTGGAGCAAGGCGCCAAGACCGTGTGCGTCGCTTTTGCGGGGTTTTCCAGCCGGGACGTAAAGGGATTCGCAAAGAGTTGCGGCGTCACCGCGCTTGACGGCGCCTACGATCCCAGCTCGGATCGCCTCGTGTTTTGCGATCTGGAGCAGACGAAGGGTTACGAATTTGACACGCTGATCATTCTTCAGTGCCGTGACGGAATTTTGCCGCCGCACGATGCTCCTGAAGAGGAGGCGTATCGCACTTCTTGTAAACTCTATGTCGCGATGACCCGCGCCAAAAGAGAATTGATCCTTTCGTTCCACGGCGTCGCAAGTCCGTGGATTTCGGAGGTCACCAACACGATCGGCACGGCCATGTGGAGCGAGGTCGAAATCCTTAATCCCACTCTTGTTCAGGGGGTACCAGAGATTCTGCCGGAGTTTGAACCGGACCGGCATATAGGGGACTTCGGCAAGCTGACCGGACTTCAGTTCGTCTATACGGGCAATGCACTCGGTATCTCGCCCGAAGCCCAGGACAAGCTGATCGAGTTGGTCGATGGTCGAGGCATGCGGGCATCAGGTGGTGGTCGTCGTCTCAGGTGGCAGAACATGGGCGCCCTGATTACCGACCTCAACGAAAGCCGACTGCATGATCTGCAGTTCGGAGCCAATGTGGCGGGGGAATTGCGAAGACTCTCGATTGGATAGACGGGAATGAATCGTTACGCGGCCAGCTGTGTTTTAAGTGCGCAAGCCGTACTTGGCGCGTGTCTGATGGAAGAAGCAGGGGATGGTGGTGTTCCCGAAATCAACGGCGGCTTGAATCTCTCGTGGCGCCAGCTGCGCCACACTTTCTTAGATTCCTAGGCTGCCGGAGCCTAAGTTGGTCGGTAGCCTTTACTACCAAATTCCGGAATCAACCATGCACGCTCATTCCGAGTTGGAAGCGTAGGCAGATTCAAACATCTTGCTGATGCCTGGCTGAGTTAGGGCTAGCCGGAAGTGGCAGTAGAGCTGCCACAGAGATTGCCACAACGGCTCGTCCATCTGCATCACGTCGACCTGCAGACCCATCTGCTTGGCGTGATCGGCGCCGATCATCTGTCCGTGCGAAGGATAGGTCTTGGTGTCCATGAGTTGCGCGACGATGGCGGTGTAGGTCGTGCCATGACGCTTGAGCTGGTTCTCGCCGAAGATGCGGGCGCGACTCTTAACCTGTTTGAACTTATTGAGGACAGCCGGATCGAATTTCTCGAACATCGCCCGAGCGGCGGGATCGTTCGGGTCCTTCCGCAGCTGCTCAGCATAGGTCTCGTACGAAGAGAGGTAGTCAAAGACGGACAGGTGCACTTCGTTGCCGTGCGCATCCTTGCCGATGTACTGCGGATCGATAGTACCTAGCTCGGAGGTGTCGCTCATTACGATAGTGTCCGCGCCGAGCGCGATCAGGGTGCCGGCGCTCTTGGCGCGATCCGGAACAATAACTCGGAACTTGCCGTCGCCCTTGCGGTTCCGCACTAGCTCAATCAGCTTTTCAGCCGCATCGACGTCCCCGCCGGGCGTGTGCAGCAACAAATCGATGCTGCTGCCTTTGGGCACGTTATGGATCAAGTCGACGAAGAACATGACATCGTCGCGGTCGATCTCTGCTGTTGCCATGTAGCAGAGCAGCTTGGCTCCGGTCTCTTCCTCGATCTGCTTGATCAGTTGCTGCCGCATATAGCGGGACGCATTGAAGGCCGAATAGAGTGGCGTTTTGGATGGCTTGGGCGCCGGCGCGGCCGCGGCGACCGACGCTGGTGGTTTCTCGGACTTTTTGTCGATCTTTGCCTTGGTCATAGCCAATCCTTTGCCCACTGAATGCGGCCATCGCGCATGAAATAATGGCAGCGCTTTTGCGCATCGGTGTAATCAATACTAGGCGCGATGGTGAGAATGCGATCTTTGCCCAGGGCGACATGCCAGTATGGCCGGCGGGCCTCGTCTATGTTGAGCATTATCCGGTGACCCCGCTTACACGGGCAGTCGAACGCGACCCACTTGTCATAGCCAGCCGAGGTCACCAATACAGCGCCGGTGCGCGGCAGCCGAGGGGGAAGCTCGTCCGCGTCCTCGACCAACCCCACGACCCGCCATCTGCGGAACGGGAGCCAGTCCCACCACCTGATCTTCATGCATTCCGCCAAACTTGTTCGAGCCAGGGAGTCGTATTTCCGAGACCTTGCTTGCCGCTGGCCGGATGACAATAGTGATGCTCGCGCGGCTCAACAATATTGGTTGAGATTTCACGGTCGTGCAGCCGCAACAGAACTTCCGAGGGTCTCGGATCCGGCCCATAACCGGTCAGCCGTTCGAGCAACTCCGAAGTGGCGGCGGCGGCCACCGCCGTCGTAAAGGTGACCACCGCCGGCTCGACGCCGGCCAGCACGGGCGCATAGCCTTCGCCGGCGAGGCGATGTCGCTCGTCTTCGTTCATTAGCTCGGCTGCGGCGCGCCGTACATCGATCCGGTTCCGGCAGAGGAGGCACGCCGTTCCCGGCGCCATCACCGTAACGCGGCCGTCGATACCGCGCAGATTGCCCCCGTGATCGCTCGACAGCAGCACTCCCATGTCGATAACCGGCGTCAGCATGTAGGTCCCGAGCCGCGACAGCACCAGCCGCCCGGCATTGTCGTCGGTACAGCCAAACACAAGGTCACACTCACAGAGTTCACGGGCAATAGGCTGGTCGACGATCATCCCCACTTGGACCTGGCAGTCCAGATCAGGAGCGATCGAAAGCAGATGATCGCGCACCACCTCCGCCTTGGGCTGCCCGACCTGGTCCGGATGGGAGCCGTAAACACGTGTAACGTTGGAAAGAGACAACTCATCGGCATCGATCACGTGCAGATGCCGGACACCCACCCGTACCAATTGCTCGGCGACGGCCGAACCGGTGCCGCCGGTACCGACGATCCCTATCGTCAGCTCACTCAGGGTACGCTGCACCTCACCGCCAAAGGCCCGCACATTACGGTCGAACATCGATGCCAGTGGCGGCGAGGGATCGTTGTAGGACTTGACGAGGCGCCAAGTGTCGGAAACGTCCCACAACCGATCGAGCGCAAAGCGCGCGCCGTCCTCGTGTTGCAACGTTCCGGTAAAGGCGATGCCGTGCCCAGTGGGCGCCACGATCAGAGTGCCATAAAACTCTTGCCCGGTGCGCAGCCGGAAGAGGTCTGCTATCTGACCGTCGACCTGCTCGTCATGTTGGCTCGGCCGCGGCGAGGAGCCGACGCCCGGATGAGTGTGAAACCAGATAGCAATTTCACCACGGGCCTCCGCCTTCCCAAGCGAGCCAACATATCCCTCCGACGAGATTCCGAGGCCATCATGGCGGCGGTCTAGATAGGCATTGTCCGGCACCCAGTCGATGCCACGGCCCAAGAGCCGGATATGGCCCGCAGGCGTCCTAACCAACACGGCTCGGAGCACCCCGGCTGTCTCGAGCGGGTTGCCCGAGGCCACCATGATCTCATTCATCACCGGGTTGGAAAGCACGAGGGTGGCAGTCATGCTGCCATCCGTTTCGCCGCCTTGTGGAGTTCACTCGCGATCAAGGCGAAATAGCTCTCCAGGGAGTCGATACCGGCCATCCAGCGCTGCGGGTCCAGATGCCGTGACCAGCGCTGCCAGTCACGCCCAAAATAGTGCTCGATCGAATCGGTCGCTTCGATGCGCGAGCCGTCGGCCCGAAACACCCCCGGATAAAACCACCACATATCTGGCGGCACGTCAGGATAGCCCGGCGACAGGCGCAACAGCAGGTCTGCATTCCGGACGCTCAGCCCGGGCGGCAAGACAAACTCCGGCACCCTCACACAGATCATGCCGGAGTCGAGCGCCGTGGAATGGCCTGGCGCTTTCGCCTCGAGAAATTCGACATCAGCCGCCGGGAGCATCGACCTAGCCCTCGCAACCAGGGTTGATCTGAGCGGGGGCAGTGAAGAACCGCATCCCATTCTTGAGCTCAACCACATCGGTTTCAGCGATCTTGCGATCCGACCCGCCGGGTACAACCTCGAAGAAATCACGCTCCAGCCCCACCGGCGGGGTAGGCAGGAGGCGCAGTTCGTGCCCTGTCATACGCTCCTTGTCGACCTTAAAGGTCTCCCGGTCGATCTTGATGTTGATTTTCTGATCGCCACCATGATGACCATGATCATCGTCGGCGCCATCCTTTTTCATTTCATCGCTCATCTTATATCTCCGTTAATTGATACCGAGATACCACGACACCATACCGCTTGACAAGATAGGTGCGATGTAACCATATTGGTGCCATGAAAGCACCAAAAGCTATGACCATTCGGCTATCAGCCGAGCAGGCGGAAGCCTTGGAAACAGTGGCAAGTGTCGAGGATAGACCCGTGTCGGACATCATCCGCGCTGCCATATCAAAACATATCGATGCTCGTCGGAAGGATCCCGACTTCCAACAGGGCCTTAAAGAGAGAATCAACGTCGCCAGACGTTTGCTTGAGCGCTGAGACAATGGCCAAGAAAACCGAAATCAGATTTGCGGCCGAACAGCGCACCGGTGGACTCAAGCCTAAGTCCAACCGAAATGTCACCTTTGGCAAGGTTACGGTAGCCTCCGCCAAACCTAAGGCCGACGTGGTGGCGCGAAATGTCGCCGCCGGCCAGTCGGCGCTGAAGCGTGCAGCCGACAAAATCTCGCGGCCGGGCATATCGCTCCGGCCTTCCAAGGGCGTGCCGCTCTATTACGTCGATGACGCCCGGCCCAAAGAGATCGTGCGCGAACTTGACGGCCAGAAGGTGTACGGCGTTTTCCACAGCGGCAAGTTCGTCGCCTCGAATGGATAAGCTTGGACCTGCCGTAAGGCGGGTCGTCGCCCTTCAGATCGAGTCCTCCAAGCCTCTTGCCATTGTGCTGGCCGGCCACAATGGCTCGGGCAAGTCGACTATGTGGCAGCAGCAGCTTGCCCCTGTGCTCAAGATTCCGCTAATAAACGCCGATCGCATGATGATGTCGATATTGCCTGAGCCTCGAAGGAGTGGCGCACTCCCGCATTGGGCGCAGCAGTTGCGCGACGACGACCAGAGTTGGATGCGCGTCGCCCAGAAGGGCGTCGAAGCCTTCGTCGCCCAGGCCCTGGCCAACAAAGTCCCCTTCGCCATGGAGACCGTCTTCTCATACTGGCAGCCCCAGGACGACGGCACCGTTGTCTCCAAGATCGACCAGATTCGGCAAATGCAAGCAGAAGGGTACTACGTCATCATTTTCTTCGTCGGCCTTACCTCGGCCGAGCTCTCCATTGCTCGCGTCGAGACACGCGTTAGCCGCGGCGGTCATGCAGTTGACCCGCAAAAGCTCCTCGATCGGTTCCCACGCACGCAGAAGGCAATCAATAAAGCGCTAGAGGTCGCGGACGCAGCTATTCTCGTGGACAATAGCCGCGATCGGGAAGTGGCCTTTACCGTCTGTCACGTACGGGCGGGGAACGAGGCGCTATTTGATTGGCGCGACAATGGGGATGCGCCGCCACCTGCCTCCGTGCTCGCCTGGCTTGACCTCGTAGCACCACGAGAAGACCAACCTCCGGCTGAATGAAAGGCAATCAAGTCGGCGGGCGGCAAGCAGTGTGCCGTAGACGAAGATACCGCCGCCACCGCGCACAAGGACTGCTGGGCTGCTTAACAGCGAACTATTGGCCGAGGTGTTTCAACCACTTGTCCGCGTCATTGTGGTCGGATCACATTGTAGAGGGAGTGACTCCAAGCGCAGCTCTCATATACTGCCGCTTCCCTTCGCGATTGCTCGCCTCGTGTAAGATAACTGTCGAGCAACCTGCTATGCTCCGCTGGACGTATACGAGGATCCCGCGGAGTTCGCCCGGATGGCGATCGATCGCATTGTCGCGCTCCGGAGACCGCGAGCGTGGCCCTAATTTGTGCAGACGACCAGGATGTTGATCGGTGGTTTGCGTTGATGCAGGGCGATCTCGATGCGAACTTCCGAAATCCAATGATCTCGGCCATTCAAAGCTGACGATGCGGTTTCACACTCATTTCACGACCCCGGTAGAAGCCAAAGGGCTTGAATTCGACGTGGTTGTGATCCCGAACTTGGCCTCGTACGATGGCTCGGACGCTGTCGGCAGGAATTCGCTATACGTCGCAGTTAGCCGACCGCGGCTCTGATGGGTTGTGACTATGAGGCCATTGGCTCGTCAATGGTCGCTGGTATGGTAGATGAAGAACATGTCGTACTTCGAACGCAAGAGCCTGCAGGCGAGCGTGTCGAGGCGTGGCGTAGAGGAAGTCGCGGACAACAGTTGGGGACCTACCCAGCGTGGAGTTCGTGCGCCAGGCCGCGGGGCATTCTGCATGCGATAGGCGGCGATATCCTCCGCCTTGAATACCCAAGGCGCGCCGTAGCACACTTGCCGCCCCTTTGATGATGCCGAGACAGGCAACGGTGTGCAGATTATTTGAAGGAACGAAACGTCGTCGATCAGCGCGTACGGCGCAACACCGCAAAGGTTGCCGTCAACGGTTCGATCAAACGAGACGCGTAAGCATGGCAATGATGGAAGGTGGGGAAACCTCCCCCAGAATGTGACAGCGAGGGCTAGTTCCAGCATGAGTCCTTCCCGCAACCATGGTGGGCGTGTTAGGCTGTATTGCAGATGTTGCACGGAGCTACCGGAAGGCTTCGGGTCCTCTCGGAATGCATCGGGAAACGTCCGTTTTTTCGGTTCACCCTCAACGGGTTAGGTCGATGCGATGGCAGAACATCGTCTCGGTCAATTTACGGCAAGTACCTCTTCTTTGGCTATCGGTCGAACGGGCTCTGACTCCGAATCCAGGTTCCCCAGAGAGCGCCGGCGCGCGCCCTGCCGGAAGCCTGGCCTAGAATGATGGTGGAGGGGCGGCAATGAAATTGATGGCGATGCCGAAGACAATCTGGTCGCCGCGATGGTTGATCCAGGCGAACCCGTGCACTAGCGCAAAAATCCACGGCGGTGGTTACGGCGGCGCCCAAGCCGAGCCGGGCCGAGCCATAACCGAGGCCGCCGGGGCGCCGCAAAGGCGCCGGCCAGCATCTTGCGCTTGAGCCCGGTGTCGAAGACGCCGGCCCGCTCCGAATAGAGCCCGGCCAGGCAAGCGAGGAGCAACGACCCGGAGAACAGCAGTTGCTCGGCGGGGATGGTGTGGGTCGGGTCCTCCACCGCCATGATGACGGCACCCGCCGAAGCGAGCATCGCGAGCAACCGGACAGCAGGCACAGCATTCAAATCCTCGAAGGCGTCCGTCGACATTCGACAAGAGACCTATGGCGCGGCGCGAGCGCTGGCGCTGTACGACTGACGAAAGCGGCTCTCAATCCGAGGCGATGCCGTTCTTGATCCGTGTGAGGCGGCTTTCACCTTCCTCCGGGCCGAAGCAGCTTTCGAAATCATTGCATTCCCGGCAACTGGGCGCGCTGCACAGCGAAAAACCTTCGGCCTCGCAGAGCTTGCGGTAAAAGTATTTCTTCCATTTCATGTTTTGGGTGTTGCCGGCCGCCAGCGTCGGAAAATGCGAGGCGAGCAGGCAGCCGAGGTCGCTTCGATTCAAAAGGCCAAGGTCCTGCCAGAGATGGTCATTGCGCATGGCACGCCGGGCGATGATCTTGGCGAAGCGGGCGCTCGCCGGGTCGCCCGGCCGGGCATGCGCCAGCAGCAGTCCGCGCAGAAGTTCTTCCTCCGGATCCGGCTCGGGCTCGCTCACCTCTTCCAAGGCAAACGCTTTGATAGGAATAGCAGGGAAACAGCGGGCCAGGACATCGCGCAGCTCGGCGCGCGAAAGGCCGGTTGCCTCCGTCACCGTCGCCTCGCCGGCCTCGATCTCCTCGAGCGCACGTGAAAGCACACAGGCAAGCACATGCTGGTCGAACCTCCTCTCCAGCTCGATGTGCGGCCATTGGCCGGTGCTGAGCCGGGCATAATGTTGGGCAAATATGGTGCGTTCTCCTGGTTTCGTCCTATCAAATCATGCAGAGACCCGGCCTGCCGCAACATGGGTCGGGCAGTCCTTCGGTATGGCACTCCGGGTCGCCTCGCGTCGAGTAGTTCGGCAATTCTCGTCTGGTCCATCGGCTCTGACGCAAATTCTGTGATTGGAAGAGGGGTTCGCGAACCCCTGCCCTGCCGTTTGCGCCTCACGGGGAACACTGGCGCCGGAAATGCCCCTGCAGAGTTGGACGTGAACCGTGCGGGACAGAGGTCGCGTGCTGAGTGCGGCCACATGGTTCAAGCCCGCCAGACTCTCGGTTGAATGAGTCCTCAAAGCGCGCAGCGGGTGAGTTCCAGCGCACGTTCAGGACAGGATCGCGCGCCCCGCGATGCAGGCAGTTCCTCCCCTTCCGCAACTTCAATGTCACCAGGCAGGATGTAGCCCTCGTCATCAAGCTTGAAGATGTCCGGCGCTTGCGCCGCGCATCGCGCGTGACCCTGGCATTTGGCCTTTTGGACGATGATGCGCATGGCGCTGCCTCCATTGTCTGTGCCCCGTGTCGGGGCGGGCCTAAGACCAGTCCAGGATCAAATTTTCGATCCCGAACACATGGCCGCCAGAAGTTATCGGTGCCGTACCCTGCTTAATCCTGAAAGCCGGGATGCGCGCCAACCACTCCTCCAGGCCAATGACAATCTCCCGCCGGGCAAGGTGTGAGCCAAGGCAACGGTGGGGACCATAGCCAAACGCTGCGTGGCGGTTGTCCTCCCGCTCCAAATCGATTGTGTTGGGGCATTCGAATTCCGCCGGGTCACGATTGGCAATCATCGTGGCGCAGGAAACATAGTCCCCCTTCCGGATCGGCGCGCCTTCGAAGTCGATATCTTTCGTAGCCACGCGGATCAACTGAATGGGCGGATAGGCCCGCAGCAATTCTTCGGTTGCGAGCAGGATGCGGTCCGGTTCGCTCCGCAGCAATTGCTGATCTTTGAGGTTGCGCGCGAGGTACGCCAAGTCAAAGCCTATAGCTGCTGCGACCGTGTCGAGCCCAGCGACGAAGACAAGCACGCCGATGCCGCGGACTTGGGTGTCCGTCAGCCGGCGGCCCTCGACCTGTGCCTGCACGATAAAGCTCATGAAATCGTCAACCGCCTCCTGGCGGCGCATGGCTGCAAGTTCGTCGATGAATGCCACGATCGTCCGGGCAGCCACAGGTCGTTCCTTATCGTCGCCGTGGAGCAGATCTTTCCCCCAGCCGACGAATGTATCGAGTCGGTCATCGGGCAACCCCAGAAAGCGAAGAAAGGTGCTCACCGCGAAAGGAAAGGCAAAATCCTTCATCACGTCGCAGCTTGTGCCCGACGCGGCGATCCTTTCGATCAGCTCGACCGCCCGTTCGCGGACAGCCGGTTCCAAAGCCAACACCCGCTTTGGCGAAAGCAGCGGATTGAGCAGTGAGCGAAAGACGCCATGGGCCGGTGGATCGAGCTCAAGCGGGATCGTCGGCCAGTTTTCACCCAGTATGGAGGAGAAGATGCTGCGATGGCTGGAAAAAGTCTCTGCGTCCTGCAGCACCTTCCGCTGGTCCGCGGCACGGGTGATGACCCAGGTACCCCGGCCATCTTGCGTGTTGTAGCGGGAGTAAAAGATCGGAGGCCCGTCATGTACGCAAGCGACAGCTGCGTGTGGATCCCCGTTGGGTGTTGGTGGCATCCCTGGCGATGTAAACAGGCTGAAGTCCCTCACCATTTCGGGCGGGACATGATCTGGAACGGGGTTGGTCGCCATTTTGTTTTCTCTACATTGGCGTTCATGGCTCGATTGAGATTGCACCGCTGTTCATAAAGTCGATTTCCAGCATGGGCACGTCTCTTGTCGGGCGCCTTCTAGATTCTGTCGCCTGATACAGCCCACCTGCACCAGCGCGGATGAGATCGGTTGCGAAGTCGATCAGAAGGGGCATCTCCGCCGCGCTGCGGTCATGAAGCAAAGCCGCCGCTTATCCCCGTTAGGGTTGAGAGGCTGGTCAATCACCTCTGAGCTCCGTGACGCACTGCTGATGCCCTGCTGATCAAATTGTCGAAGCAAGTCGCGTGCCGGATAGGCGTACCCATGGCGCTGCACCAAGCAATGCCAGCCTGCACTAGGCCCGCCGCTGATGATCACCTGTCCATCATTCTTAGGACAACGTCCGACAACCGACATCCGTGGTCGGTTTTGTCGAGTCCGCGACATCGGGCTGTTCGGCTTGGCTGCTGCTGCACAGCCTTCCGGTCGACGAGCGAGGAGATCGCTCGCACGGCCCGGATTGAGCAACGACGCGATCCAGCGCAAGGTTCGGGTGCGGTCCGACAAGACCCGGCCGCGCTTCCGCTTCGGTTCGGCGCTGATGGCATATGCGTTGTTGTAGCCGCTGCAAGGATTTCCGGTCAGACGAGCGATGCACTCGTGCGCAGCGATCCGGCCGGCGACGAGCCTGACTGTATCGATGCGGTCAATTCCGGCGTGCACACCTGACCGTGCGTATGCGCTAACACGGCAAGCTCTATCGCACATGGACCTATATTTCCTCGCGAGCCGCTGTCGGAACGTGGTGCCGAGTCCTATGGCGGCCGGTTCAATCCGAGGGCCTGTCGGCACTCTACACATCCCGGCCGGTCGGACCGGGAACGCGTGGCAGACTCTCGGCCAGAAACCGCCAGTCGCTGCGCTCGCGTTCGCCTTCCTTGCGCGTGCCGAAGAACTGGACGATCATCTTGCCGTCGGCGCCATAGGCTTCAACGGACGTGACGTGACCGTCCCTCGTCGGCTTGCGCACGGCCCAGACCTCGCGGATGTGATGAGTCCTAAGATGGAGATGGAAGTTCTCGTCGAGCACATTGATCCGCGGCCCGATCTGCTTGACCGACTTGATCGGGCCGGAATGGATCTGGATGCAACCACGATTGCCGACAAAGCACATGATCGGCATCTCGTCTTCGGCCGCCTGTTGGAACAGGGCGCCAACGGCATCATTGTCGAGCAGCCAGGCGTAATCCTCGTCGGCCATACGCATCGCCTGGCAGCGGCTGAGCTTCAGGGTCTTCAACATATGGTAGAACTGATGCACGTCGCTCAGCCGGCTCCAGTGCTCGCGTAGGTCGTCGACCGTGGCGGCTTGGTCTGGACTCACTGCATTATCGAGCGCCCCGCTCGCCTCGACCGATATGATCGGCTCCTGGTCGGAGGATACAAGCTCTGCCGCCAGATTCTGATAGGCGTGCAGGTTCGAGGCGGGCCTGAGATGTACTTTGTGCATCGCCTCGCCGGTGGCATCAAAGAATTGCAGGCTGCGGCGGATCTCGGCTCCCTCGCGCTTCTCGACGGCGAAGCCATACGCCCACGCTTTCGGGAAGATGCGCAGGTCGATCTCGTCGCCGAGCACCATGGCATGCGGGTTGCCGGTGACCACTTTGTCGTAGACGCCGATCTTTTGGTGCACGGCACTTTGGTTGCGGGTGACCGCCATCACCTCGCCGACCGCTTCGAGGCCGGTCAGCAGATCATCGACGCGCGGCTCGATGCGCACCGCGCCGTGACCACAATGCGCCGCGACCAATTCGGCTTCCGAAATGCCCAATCGAGCGGCGAGATCATGCTCCCGGATTTTCGGAGTGTCTTCGCACGCCCGCCGGATTTCGTCCGGCGACGGTTTCTCGCGCTGGTCCATGTCTTACCCCTGCTTCCACCTACGTGTGAGGATCAGCTGCCCTGCCGGTGAATCTTCAGCCGATAGGGCGCGCCGTAATGCTCGACCCTGATCTGCTGCTGGCCCGTGAACAAGGTGTCGCTGGACAGCGTGCGCACGTCGTCGCACCCGCGCGAAAACCGGGGGTGCTATCGGAGCGGCGAGACCCGAGTGACACGAGCAGGCACATGCCGATGGAATCCCATCGAGCCGGTCGGTGGCCACCGGGCGGTGGTGAGCGATTGTGGGTGTTGTCGCAATCGGCCAATCGGTCATTCGGATGCCACGGGCGGCACTGCTTCGCCAAACAAAGCGTGTCTGACCCAGTCCTGACATGTTGCTCCCTTCCTTCGCCCCATCGATCGCGAGGGCACCCACGACATGATTGTGGATCGGCAGTCTCTTGCCGCCTCGCCAAATGGAGCTTCAAAAACCGTGCCAATTGCGCCGAAGCAAGCTCAGAAGAAGTCTTCTGTAATGGTCATTGGTTTAATGTGAGTTCAGCCAACAACTCAGGCCCAACATCCCGCGTGGCGGACCCGACAAACCCGACAGTACGTGTCGGTTGACCGACACCTTCGCAGCAATGGACTCACAAGAACCACCGCAGTGTCAGAGATGCCGCGCTGTGTTGAAACATTTTTTCGCTTTGGCACGGCGCATGCAACGTGTTGCGCAAGCAGGTCCCGGACTGAGGAGAATGGAGCCATGATTACGCTCACCGACAACGCTGTTGCCGCCATCAAGACTGCTCTTTTCCGCGCCAGCGAGCCGGCGGAAGGCCTTCGCATCATGGTCCAGGCCGGCGGCTGCGCCGGCTTCAAATACTTAATGGGCCTGGAGAGCGTGTCGCGCGAGGGCGATGCGATCACCGAGACAGATGGGATCAAGCTGTTCGTGGACGCGGGCTCCCAACCGCATGTCGCCGGCATGACCGTCGACTTCCTCACCGGGCTCGAATCTTCCGGCTTTGTCTTCGATAACCCCAACGCGCGCGAGAAGTGCGGCTGCGGCAAGTCCTTCAGTTGATCGCCCGAAGCGCCTGTGCGGGTCCATGAAGCGATTGCCGCCGACGGACTCATTTGCGGCAGAGGAGGCTTATATGGCCGGCACAACAGATGTCCCTGTCCTCACGAACAAGGCAAGGTCGAAGCCGATCTTGGGACCGGCAATCGCTTCAGGTAGGATGCAAAGAACGTCGCCTCCCGAAACAGTTCGGTTCCTGGTGGCACCCGAGCTGCTGGCGGCCAAATCGCGCCGCTGCGCCGAATTCGGCTTATCGATAGCGTTGTCGCGTTCGGGCCTCCTTACCTGCGGGCTGACGGTGGCGACTGCGGACTTGTCCATGTCGACGCCGATCCGGTCTACGTCAAACTCTCGGGCGTCCGCGCCGGCTGCCAGTTCGGGCCCATCATCATCAACGGCATACGCCAGAGGCTCAATGAGGCGGTCGCGCGCTCGCGTCATTCCGGTCAACTGAGGATCGCACATGATACCTGTCTACCTCGACAACAACGCAACCACACGGGTCGATCCTGAGGTCGTGCAAGCGATGTTGCCGTTCTTTAGGGATCAATTCGGCAACCCTTCGTCGGCGCACGCTCTTGGCGCCTCAGTCAGTGCGGCGGTGAGAAAGGCGCGGAGGCAGTTGCAAGCTCTGATCGGCGCGGAGTTCGACGATGAGATCACCTTCACCTCGGGTGGGACAGAAAGCGACAATGCAGCGCTTGTTTCGGCGCTCGAGGCGGCGCCCAACCGAACCGAGATCGTGACGTCCGCGGTCGAGCATCCCGCCGTGCTGACGCTCTGCGCGCATCTTGAGAAGACCCGCTGCGTCAAGGTGCACAGGATCCCGGTGGATTGCCGTGGCCGGCTCGACCTCGACGCCTATATGGCCGCCCTCACCCCACAGGTGGCAATCGTCTCGATAATGTGGGCGAACAATGAGACTGGTGTGATCTTCCCCGTGGCCAGGCTTGCTGAGTTGGCCAAGGAAGTGGGCGCCCTTTTCCATACCGATGCTGTGCAGGCGGTCGGCAAGCTTCCGATGGACCTGAAGTCGACCGCAATCGACATGCTGTCGCTCTCCGGCCACAAGCTGCATGGGCCGAAAGGGATCGGCGCGCTTTTCGTAAAACGTGGCGTCAATTTCCACTCGCTGATCAAGGGGGGCCACCAAGAACAAAACCGGCGCGCTGGCACCGAGAATACGCCCGGCATAGTCGGGCTCGGCATGGCGGCCGAACTCGCCTTGAAATTCATGGACGACGAGACCACACGGGTAAAGTCGCTCCGCGACCGTTTAGAGGACGGGATTCTCCAGCGCATCCCAAGCACCTGTGTCACTGGTGATCCCCTGGAACGGTTGCCCAACACCGCAAACATCTCCTTCGAACATGTCGAAAGTGATGGAATTCCACTTCTCCTCAGCCGCGTGGGCATCGCGTGTTCCTCCGGCTCCGCCTGCACCTCCGGCTCGCTGGAACCGAGCCATGTCCTGAGCGCGATGAAAACGCCACACGCGGCAGTCCGCTTCTCCTTGGCGCGGGACAACGGCGAAGCGGATGTCGACCGGGTGCTCGAGGTCATGCCGGCAATCGTGGAGAAGCTGCGTGGCTTTCCCAGTCCTGGGCCCGGTAGGCGAGGCGCCGAAGACGTTCAATCCGGTCTATGCCTGAGCGGCAGCAGAACAGGCTGCCGTTCATGACCCGTCACGTCTTTCTCAACGATACGACCTTGCGCGATGGCGAGCAGGCGCCCGGCGTCGCCTTTACGACGACGGAAAAGCGGGAGATCGCCGAGTCTCTTGCGGCGGCCGGCGTCACAGAGATCGAGATCGGCACGCCGGTCATGGGCGCCGACGAGATCGAAACAATTCGCGCCGTGGTCGCGCGGCGTCTCCCGGTTCGGCTCATGGCCTGGTGCCGGATGACGTCGCTGGATCTCGATGCAGCGATCGAGAGCGGCGTCCACGCCGTCAATCTATCGCTGCCTGCGTCGGACATCCAACTTGCCGCCAAGCTCGGCCTCGATAAGGCGGGAGCGCTCCAGGTCATCGAGCATATGGTCAGGCGCGCAGCCGCCGCCGGCTTCTTCGTCGCGGTGGGCTGCGAGGATGCCTCGCGGGCCAATCGAGATCATCTCGCCCGCGTCATCGAGACGGCTGCACGCGCCGGCGCAAGCCGCGTCAGGCTAGCCGACACAGTCGGCGTTCTCGACCCGTTTTCGACCTTCGAACTTGTCGCCCAGCTCGTGGCGCAGTCTCCAATCGAACTTGAATTTCATGCGCACAACGATCTCGGACTTGCTGCCGCCAACACGCTGGCCGCGATCCGCGCAGGCGCGCGCCATGCGTCCGTCACCGTCCTGGGGCTCGGCGAGCGTGCGGGCAATGCCGCGCTAGAACAGGTGGCCGCCGCGATGGCGGTCTTCGACGGCGCGGATACCGGCATCGAGCTGACCGCATTGCCCGACCTCGCCGCCCAGGTGGCTTGGGCCGCCCGCCGGCAGACCGCTGCCATTAAGCCGGTCGTCGGCGCCGATGTTTTCACCCACGAATCCGGCATTCACGTCGCAGGGCTGCTGAAGGACTCGCGTACTTATCAAGGGCTTGATCCGGCTCTCGTGGGCCGCTGCCGGCGTATCGTCATCGGCAAGCATTCCGGCGCCACTGCGATTGCCCATGTGCTGAGCGAAAGCGGTCGCGTTCTCGACCCGGATCTGGCAGCCGCGATGGTGGCCCGCGTCCGGCGCGAGGCGGCCGAGACCAAATCGACCGTTACTGCAACTCAACTGGTCGAGCTCTACGATGGAATGTGCAGCGAGGCATCCCTCGCGGAGCTGTGCGGGTCCAGGTCAGCCGTGCGCGAGCGCACCGACACCACCGTTTTCCGACCAGGGAGAATGCAATGAATTGTTCCGCTGACAGCCGCCCCATCGATGTCACCGACATCCTCGTACGACTGAAGCGCCTGTCGGCTGCGGAGGAGTTCTTCGCAGTCCTTGGCGTCTCCTATGATCCGAAGGTGCTGAATGTCTCGCGGCTCCATATCATGAAGCGCGTGGGCCAATACCTTGCCGAAGAAGATTTCTCCGGTCTGCCCGACCAGGTGATTGCCGCGCGGGTGCGCGCGACGCTCGAACGCGCTTACGAGGACTTCGCGGTTTCCTCGCCGCTCACCCATCGGGTCTTCAAGGTGCTCAAAGACCACGATCCGAACAAACCTGCCACGCCGGGCCGCACCTTTGTCCCGTTCGACTCCGTACTGAAGCGGTTCGGACAGGAATGACCGCGACACGGGTTGCGACGCGACAATGTCGAGAAGCCGACAAATCAGGTCATCACCACGGCGCCCTCAAAGCAACCAATCACAGCGGGGGCACGCAAAACAGTTGGCACGAATGATGCAAACCAAGGAGATGAAACGCCAACCCCGCATCCGGACAGGAGCCTTGAGAAACCGCCAATGCACATCGTAATCTGCATCAAGCAGGTGCCGGACTCGGCACAGATACGGGTCCATCCGGTGACGAACACGATCATGCGCCAGGGTGTTCCGACCATCATCAACCCTTACGACCTGTTCGCCCTCGAAGAAGCCCTCAGACTGCGCGACGCCTATGGTGGCGAAGTCACCGTGCTCACTATGGGTCCGCCCATGGCAGAGGACGCGCTGCGCAAGGCGCTCGGTTACGGCGCCGACCGAGCGGTGCTCTTAACCGACCGCTATTTTGCCGGCTCCGACACGCTGGCGACCTCCTTCGCCCTTTCCCAGGCAATCGCGAAAGTTGGCGAGACGTTCGGCACGCCAGACCTCGTCTTCACCGGCAAGCAGACGATCGATGGCGACACCGCCCAAGTCGGGCCCGGCATCGCCAAGCGCCTCGAACTCCTGCAGCTGACCTATGTCGCGAAGATCGCCTCCGTTGATATTGCTGCGCGCGAGATCAAGGTCGAGCGCCGCTCCGAAGGCGGCACACAGATGCTGAAGAGCAAGCTCCCTTGCCTCATCACCATGCTGGAAGGCACAAACGAGATCCGCCGGGGCTCGATCCAGGACGCCCTGTGCGCCGCGCGCAGCCAGGTCTTGAAATGGAGTGCGGCCGACGCGGGCATTGAGGATCTCACCAAATGCGGCCTGCGCGGTTCACCGACGGTCGTCAAGCGTGTTTTCGCCCCTACTGCGCGGGCAGAAAAGGCGGCAAAAATCGAAACCGCCGAGATGGCCTTGCGCGATGTCGCTGACGAACTCATCACGGCAATCTTCACCCGCCAGCCGGCATTGGAACATGAGCTCGCCTTCAACGGCGGCGCGTGAGAGGGCAAGGAGCAGACGATGTCGAACGCGAACCGAGAAACCCCTCGCCCTGCCGCCGGCCGTGCCGGCATAAAGAAGGAGCTGCCCGCGCATTTCAAGGACTACCGGCACGTTTGGGTTTTCATCGAGCTCGAACGCGGCCAGGTCCATCCCGTATCATTCGAACTGCTCGGCGAAGGCCGCAAGTTAGCAGACAAGCTTCAGGTCCAGCTTGCAGGCGTCGTGCTTGGACCGCCGGGAGAGGCCATCGGGAACGCCGTTGCCGAAGCGTTCGCTTATGGCGCCGACCTTGTCTACATCGTCGAGGCGCCGCTGCTCGCCGACTATCGTAACGAGCCATTCACCAAGGCGATGACGGATCTGGTCGATACCCACAAACCCGAGATCCTTCTTCTCGGTGCCACCACACTCGGCAGGGATCTTGCCGGCTCCGTGGCGACGACCTTGCAGACAGGGCTCACGGCCGACTGCACCGAACTTGATGTGGATACCGACGGTTCGCTCGCCGCCACCCGTCCGACTTTCGGCGGTTCCTTGCTGTGCACGATCTATACGCTCAATTTCCGCCCCCAGATGGCGACAGTGCGACCGAGGGTCATGCCCATGCCACCGCGGGCGGATAAACCGGTCGGGCGTGTCATCCGGCACAAGCTCTCGGTAGCCGAGGACGAGATCGTTACCAAAGTCCTGGGCTTCCTGCCGGATAGTCAGTCGGCAAAGGCAAATCTTGCCTATGCCGACGTCGTGGTTGCGGGAGGCCTCGGTCTAGGCGCGGCGGAGAACCTGCAGCTTGTGAAGAATCTCGCGCGGGCAATTGGTGCCGAGCATGGCTGTTCGCGCCCGTTGGTCCAGAAGAGCTGGATGCCGGCTGATCGGCAGATCGGCCAAACTGGCAAGACCATCCGGCCGAAGCTTTACATAGCGGCTGGGATTTCCGGCGCCATCCAGCACCGGGTTGGCGTCGAGGGGGCGGATCTCATCGTGGCCATCAACACCGACCCGAACGCGCCGATTTTCGATTTCGCCCACCTCGGGATCGTCACCGACGCGATCCGCTTCCTGCCCGCACTGACGGAAGCCTTCACCCGGCGGCTGTCGCCCCACAGTCGCGATAAGCTTGCGAGCTAAGGGATGGACATGATTGAGGAACAATTCGACGCGATTGTTATTGGGGCCGGCATGTCCGGAAACGCAGCTGCTTACACCATGGCCAGCCACGGCCTGAAGGTGCTGCAGTTGGAGCGGGGTGAATATCCGGGCTCCAAGAATGTCCAGGGTGCCATCATGTACGCGAACATGCTGGAGAAGATCATCCCGGATTTCCGGGACGATGCGCCTCTCGAGCGGCATTTGGTTGAACAGCGGCTTTGGGTGATGGACGACACATCCCATACCGGGATTCACTATCGGTCGGACGACTTCAATGAGGCGAAGCCCAACCGCTACACGATCATCCGTGCCCAGTTCGATAAATGGTTTTCGCGTAAGGTGCGCGAGGCCGGCGCGACGGTTCTGTGCGAGACGACCGTGACGGAACTCATCCGTGACGCCAAGGACAGGGTGATCGGCGTCCGCACAGACCGGGCCGGCGGAGCCATCTACGCGGACGTGGTCGTCCTCGCAGAAGGTGTATGCGGACTGCTTGGCACGCGGGCCGGCCTGCGCGAGATGCCGAAGCCGCAAACCGTGGCGCTCGCCGTCAAGGAAATGCATTTCCTGCCCGAAGAGGTCATTGAGCAGCGGTTCGGCCTGAAAGGCGATGAAGGCTGCGTGATCGAGGCGGTGGGCACGACCTCCCGCAGCATGGCCGGGCTCGGCTTCCTCTACACCAACAAGGAGTCGATCTCACTGGGCATTGGCTGCCTCGTCTCCGATTTCGCCGCGATGGTCGAGAGCCCTTACGTCCTCCTCGACGCCTTAAAAACCCATCCTTCGATCCGGCCGCTGATCGCCGGCTCGGAAGTGAAAGAATATTCCGCGCATCTCATTCCCGAAGGCGGCTACAAGGCTATTCCGCAGCTCTTTGGCGACGGTTGGGTCGTGGTCGGCGATGCCGCGCAACTGAACAACGCCATTCACCGCGAGGGTTCGAACCTCGCCATGACCTCCGGCCGCATCGCGGCTGAGGCAATCATCGAGGTCAAGAGCCGCAACGGTCCTATGACCAAACGGAATCTCGCCCTTTACAAAGCCATGCTGGACAAGTCCTTCGTGATCAAGGACCTAAGGAAATACAAAGACATGCCGGCCTTGCTCCACACCAATTCCTGCAATTACTTCACGGCTTATCCGCGGTTGATGTCGCAAGCCGCGCAGAACTTCATGCGTGTCGACGGCACGCCGAAGATCGAGAAGGAAAAGGCGACCACGGCGGCCTTCATCAAGGCGCGCTCGCGCTGGGGGCTGGTCAGCGACGCGGTCCGCCTTGCATTGGCGTGGCGCTGAGGGGAGACGAAATGACGATCGCAGTGACGAAGTCACGTGTCGAGGACAAGCTTTACCAGAACCGCTACTTGGTGGATTCCGGCCGTCCGCATATCAAAGTGCGACCGCACGAGAGGCCAAGCGCGAACTTGCTCGCGCTGACCCACGTCTGCCCCGCGAAATGTTATGAGTTGAACGACAAAGGTCAAGTGGAGATCACTGCCGACGGCTGCATGGAGTGCGGCACCTGCCGGATTTTGTGCGAGACCAGTGGCGAGATCGAGTGGAACTATCCACGCGGCGGCTTCGGAGTCCTCTTCAAATTCGGATGAGGACGCACGCACCGTATCAAGAGGGTCAATCTTGGTACAGCTGAGGTCGCGACCAACGCCAAGTCTATCTTTGCTTGAATTGCCGCGCCACGAAGAGAAGCTCGTGAATACTGTGCTTTCAGAATTCAGACTCAGACAAAAAAGGAGGAGCACTCTGGACGACAACCGCTGAGGTGTTTCCATGGCTCACGTACCGCAAGATCGGGTCGACGAGGTAGCACCTCGGGATACCCGCCCTGAACCGCCCATCAAAAGCATGCCCCAAGCAGATATCGCGCTCAGGGGACTCTACGAGATATCGAAGGTGCTGACCGCCCCCAGCGAGCTGGAGATTACGCTCGCCAATGTCGTGAACATCCTGCCTTCGTTTCTGCAGATGCGTCACGGAGCAATCGTCGTCCTGGACGCTGAAGGAGAGCCGGAGATTGCCGCAACTGCCGGCAATACCCACGCACCTCAATCAGGCACTCGCCGCGTCATACCACAGGCCATAACAGATCAAATCGTCGCTACGGGGACGCCACTCTTCATACCGGACGTCCGCAAGTCCCAACTATTTCAGGCTGACCTTCAAACATCTTCGAGCAGCGGCACCATCCCAATTGCCTTTATCGGTATCCCGCTAAAGGCTGATCATAAAATCCTTGGGACATTGTCGATCGACCGCGCCGGAGACGGCGCCACCGACTTTCGCGACGACGAGGACACATACTTCCTGACGATGGTCGCCAACCTTGTCGGCCGGACGATCCGTCTCCATCGCATCCTGAGTACAGATCGTCAGCGGTCTGTCCATGAGCAATGGAGACCGGAGAAATCGCCCAACGAGGGGAGGACCTACGACCCTGCCCGGCATGCGGATGTCAAAATCGACGGGATCATCGGGGAAAGCCCCGCACTCAAGCAGGTGCTCGAAACCGTCTCGGTCGTAGCAGGTACCAATTCCACCGTGCTACTGCGGGGTGAAAGCGGCACAGGCAAGGAATTCTTTGCGCAAGCCATCCATAAGCTCTCACGTCGGAGGAAGAAGTCTTTCGTCAAATTGAACTGCGCCGCACTGTCTGAAAGCGTTCTGGAGTCAGAACTGTTTGGGCATGAAAAGGGCGCTTTCACGGGTGCTATCTCCCAGCGCGCCGGTCGTTTTGAATTGGCAAATGAGGGAACGCTGCTACTTGATGAAATCGGCGAGATTTCGCCGGCCTTTCAAGCCAAGCTGTTGCGTGTCTTGCAGGAAGGCGAGTTGGAGCGAGTCGGCGGCACCAAAACGCTACAGGTCGACGTGCGCCTCATATGCGCCACCAACAAGGACCTCGAGACGGCCGTCATAAAAGGGGAGTTCAGGGCCGACCTTTATTACCGCATCAATGTGGTGCCAATTATCCTGCCTCCGCTCAGAGAGCGACCCGGCGATATTCCACGCCTTGCGAACGCCTTCCTCAATCGATTCAACAAGGAGAACGATCGCGCACTCGCCTTCGCGCCGTCGGCGCTTGACCTGATCTCGCAATGCTACTTCCCTGGTAACGTCCGCGAGCTGGAGAACTGCGTCCAAAGGACGGCCACACTTGCGCGTTCAAGGACGATCACGCCATCCGATTTCGCCTGTAAGAAGAGCCAGTGCCTTTCCTGGCTCCTCTGGAAGCGAGCCGACCGCTCGAATGGCGGCAATATCATCGACGATCTCGCACGGGTCAACGCAGGGCCGGTCGGATTGCGGCTGCCGGCCAGTCGCATCGGTGCCTCCGCAGGCAACGTATCTCCCCTTGCGGCCGGCGATCCGAACGATCCCGCTTGTCCCCCGCGTCTGACGGAACGCGACCGGCTGATCGACGCGATGGACAAGGCCGGTTGGGTTCAGGCCAGGGCGGCTCGTATCCTCGGCCTCACGCCGCGGCAAATCGGCTACGCGCTGCGCCGACATGGCATCAAGGTGAAGAAATTCTAGACGTCGTGATGACGTCAAACGTAAGCCCGAAGTAGTCTCCCTCACACCCTTCGCGCCCAAGGCTGGTAGCCTTCGCGACCCGATGCTTGTCCACTGTCGGAAGCCCGACAAAGGTGTGTCGGAGCAATCCGACGGAATCCGACACGAAAGCCAATTCGTGAACCAAAACCGCTCTTTGAGCTGGCATAGCTCTTGCGGTTTGAACTGCGACATTCACCCAGCAACGGAGCCGTTCGATGTCCGCACCGGCAATTTCGCTTGAGAGCCTCAGCACGACATTCGATGACCAGTTGCTTGCCACCGTGAAAGCCGGTGGCTGCGCGTCTTCGTCCTGCGGCTCGTCGATAAAGCCGGACGACACGGATCCGGCTGTCTGGGACAAGATCAAGGATCACCCCTGCTTTTCAGAAGAGGCGCATCACTATTTCGCGCGCATGCACGTCGCGGTGGCGCCCGGCTGCAATATCCAGTGCAACTACTGCAATCGCAAATATAACTGCGCCAACGAAAGCCGGCCTGGGGTGGTCTCCGAAAAGCTGACGCCCGACCAGGCGCTACGCAAGGTGATCGCGGTCGCCAACGAGGTGCCGCAGCTTTCCGTGCTCGGCATCGCCGGACCTGGCGATGCCTGTTACGACTGGAAGAAGACGAAGGCAACGTTCGAACGAGTCGCCAGGGAAATCGCAGACATCAAGTTTTGCATCTCCACGAATGGGCTCGCGCTGCCGGACCATGTCGATGAGCTTGCCGACATGAATGTCGATCACGTGACGATCACCATCAACATGGTCGACCCTGAGGTCGGTGCAAAGATCTATCCTTGGATCTTTTACGACCATCGCCGCTACGTCGGCATCGAAGCCGCCCGGATCCTGCACGAGCGGCAGATGTTGGGTCTGGAGATGCTGACCGCGCGCGGCATCCTCACCAAAATCAATTCGGTGATGATCCCCGGCGTGAACGATGAGCATCTGATCGAGGTGAATAGATGGGTTAAGGAGCGAGGCGCGTTCCTGCACAACCTCATGCCGCTGATTTCGGACCCGGCGCACGGCACGCACTACGGACTGAGCGGGCAACGCGGCCCAAACGCAATGGAGATGAAGGCTCTTCAGGATCGTGTCGAAGGCGGCGCCCAGTTGATGCGCCACTGCCGGCAGTGCCGGGCAGATGCCGTCGGCCTGCTCGGTGAGGATCGTGGCCAGGAATTCACAGTCGACCGAATTCCCGGCGAGGTCACCTATGATGCCAGCAATCGCAAGGCCTATCGGGAGCTGGTCGCGGAGGAGCGCCGTGATCACGTGGCGGCTAGGAGAGAAGCGATCGGATTGGTCAAGGCAGCGAGCCCCGGCAAGTCCCTTCTCTTCGCAGTGGCGACCAAGGGCGGCGGCCGCGTCAATGAACATTTCGGCCATGCGAAGGAATTCCAGGTTTACGAAGCATCGCCGAGAGGGATCAGCTTTGTCGGGCATCGCAAGGTCGAGCAGTATTGTCTCGGCGGCTGGGGCGGAGAAGCCGCCCTGGATGGCGTCATCGCTGCGCTTGAGGGCATAGATGTCGTGCTGTGCGCCAACATCGGAAACTGCCCGCAGGATCAGCTCGCCGACGCTGGAATCCAAGCCACCGACGCATATGCCCACGACTATATCGAGACCGCAATCAGCGCGATTTACGCGGCCGCGTCTGGGACCCCCGCACTCGCGGCGACGGCCTGAGCGCGTCTCATCCATTCGGACCAGGAGTTAAAATGGCTTTCAAGATCATCGCATCCCAATGCACCCAATGCGGCGCCTGCGAATTCGAGTGTCCCTCCGGCGCGATCAAGTTCAAAGGCGAGAGCTATGTGATCGAGCCGCAAAAGTGCACCGAGTGCGAGGGGGTCTTCGATGCGCAGCAATGTGCCTCGGTATGCCCGGTGCCGAAGACCTGCGTTCCTGCGTGACGAACATTGGGCTGCCGACATGGTCGGGGCTGCCTGCGCAGGACGCCTGGAACGCCTTGTTCACAATCTGCAGCCTCAAGGGAAATCAGGGAACGGACATGTCGCTCGGACGCGAAGAGGAGGTCGAAATCCGCAGGCCTCCACGATTCATGCAGGGAGAGCGGGTACGTGCCACTCGCCATATAAAAAATGACGGCACCTATCCTGGCAGGGAGATCGGCGAAAATCTCGTGCGGAAGGGCGACGAGGGATATGTGCGCGACATTGGCACCTTTCTCCAGCAGTTCTTCATCTATGCGGTCGAATGGGTCGACCGTGGCACCGTCGTCGGCATGCGAGCGCGTGAACTGATGAGCCTCGACAAGGCCGAGGCGCCCTGCAGTGCTGAAAGCAATACCAATGAAGGGACGGCCAGATGAAAGTCATGATCCGCAGGACCGAGGCTGGCTTGTCGGCGTATGTCCCGAAGAAGGACCTCGAAGAGCCGATCATCAAGCTCGAGAAGGAAGAGTTGTGGGGCGGAACTGTGACGCTCAGGAACGGGTGGCGGCTCCTCCTACCCGATCTTCCACGGGATACGCGTCTGCCGATCACCGTCGAGGCAAGGAAGGTTTCCGAACAGGACTGATGCTGCCCCTTGATAGGTGCGTCGCGAGGAAACGAGCATGAACACGATCCTGACATCGGGCCACCTCGTCATCGTGCGGGACAGTTTTGCCGAAAAGCTGCTTGACCTGGCGAAGGAAGCGCTCGCCGCCGATGAGGTGATCCCCTATCTCGGTCCGGGTCTTCTTGGGTTCAACTGTGCGGAACCGCCTGTGCCGCATACGCCGGAGGTCGTTGCCGCGGCACTCAATGCGCGGGCGCCAGCCCCTTCCAGGATCCGCACCAATATGTGGTCGGTTGCGCAGTTCATCGAACAGCGCCGGCATCGCCGGACGCTGCAAGCTTGGATGACCTACATATTCGCAGCGCCGGTGGCGCCGACCCTCCTCCACGCCTGGCTCGCAAGGCTGCCGCTCTCCCTCATCGTCGACAGCTGGTACGACGGCGCGATGCGCACGGCTCTCGTAGAGACCGGCCGAACGGACGTCGTTGAGATACAGGGCGTCACGCGGGCGAACGAAATCGGTAACATTTGGACGAAAACCTACGATTTGTCCGGGAGGGAACTCGACCCCCGATCGGGGGCAAAGACGGTTCTCTATACACCTCACGGGAGTATTAGGCCGGCGCAAAACTTTCTCGTCGCAGATTCCGACTATGTCGAAGTCCTGACCGAAATCGATATCCAGACACCGATCCCAGACGTGGTGAAGGAACGGCGCATCACCCGTGGATTTTTCTTCGTTGGCTGCCGCTTCAACGATCAGATGCTGCGCACCTACGCCAGGCAGATCATGAAGCGCTCCCGAGGTCCATATTGCGCGGTAATGGACGCGGAAACGCTGACCAGAAACGAAGCGCGTTTCCTTGCGGCAAGCGGAATCACGGTGATCGACATGCCAGTAAGTGAAGCCGCGGCTCGGCTTATAGGAACGCGCCCTGCTGCAGGTGGTGGACAGGATTAACAATGGCGGGCCCCTTTGATGATTGGTCCTTCGGCTTGCCTCGAAGGCGCAAAATGCAGTCGGGAATACACCCGTGAGCAGTGATGCTATCGGCAGCGCAACGAACGCTCTGAATTCGTTGACCCATGTGGAAGCGGCGCGCTGGGGCCGGGATTTGAGTACGCTGTTGCGCATCACGCGTATGAATTTGCGGCATCCCTGGCAGGTCGCCTTCGCTATGGGCTCGACGGTCCTGGCGGCAATCCTCCAGTTGCTCATTCCCCAGCTTCTCGGCCGGGCCGTCGACCTGACCCAGACAGCCATCGGGGGCGGTGTCGCGGGGACCGCGGCAGGACAAGCGCTCTGGATCCCGGCTCTCCTGCTGCTCGCCGTCAGCGCGCTACGCGGCCTTTTCACGATGGCGCAGAACTATTTTGCCGAAGCCGTCGGGCATCATGTCGCGTACGAACTGCGGCTCGCCTACTACGACAAGATCCAGCGTCTCAGCTTTTCCTTTCACGACCGGGTCCATTCAGGCGATCTGATCACCATCGGAATGCTCGATCTCCAAGGCGTGCGGATGTATTTTTCCACCGCGCTCGTTCGCGTGCTCCTGCTCACCATGCTGATCGGGATCGGCGCCTACATGATGATCTCGACCGATCCCATGCTCGGCCTGGTCGCGCTGAGCTTCGTGCCTTTTGTCGCCTGGCGCTCATCGGCCACACAGCTTAGGCTGCGCGCCACCTGGCTCGACCTGCATGAGCGGCTTTCAGTACTAAGCCGCGTGATGGAGGAAAATCTCGCAGGCATCCGCGTGGTCCGCGCTTTTGCGGCTCAAGCCTATGAGATGCTGAAGTTCGACGGCGCTTCCAAGAACGCGCTCGACCTCGCCCACGACCGAGTTGACATCTACGTGCCCAGCACGTCGGCGATGACCTTGTCCTTCTTTTTCGCAATGGGATTGGTGCTCTGGATCGGTGGCAGCAAGCTCGTCGCTGGCGAGATAAGCGTCGGAACGGTGGCGACCTTCCTGACCTTCATGACAATCCTGCAAATGCCAGTCCGCCAGATCGGCCTCATGGTCAATGCCTTTGCCCGCGCTTCTAGCTGCGGTTCGCGGCTTTTCGGTCTCCTCGACCAGGAGATCACAATCAGGGATGCTCTCGAGGCCAGACCGCTCGAGATAAGCGACGGCACTCTGCGCTTCCACAATGTCTCGTTTGCGTACCCCAGCGCCGAAAACCGCGCCATTCTGAAGAACGTCAGCTTTGAGGCCCGTAGAGGCGAGACGATCGCGATCGTCGGTCCGCCGGGTTCGGGCAAATCGACGATAGCTCATCTGGTCCCCCGCTTTTATGACGTGACCGGTGGCGCCATCACGCTGGACGGCCAGGACATACGCAATGTCACCCTCGCGACGCTTCGCAAGGCGGTCGCCGTCGTACAGCAGGATGCATTCCTATTCACCACTACGATCGAGAACAACATCGCTTATGGCGATCCCTGGGCGAAGAGACAGCGAATCGAACGCGCTGGCGAATTCGCCCAGCTCCACAACTACATCCTCGGGCTCCCAGCGGGCTACGAGACGGTCGTGGGCGAACGCGGCGTCTCTCTCTCTGGCGGCCAGCGCCAGCGTCTCACGATTGCTCGCACCATGATGCTGCGCCCCTCCGTCGTCGTTTTCGACGACTCAACGGCCGCGATCGATGCCGGCACCGAGCAGCGCATCCGCGCGGCGATGCGGCGCTTCGCCAAGGATCGGGTGACGATCATCATCGCGCACCGGCTGAGTGCGCTTGTGCATGCCGATCAGATCCTTTTTGTCGATAACGGCGAAATCGTAGAACGCGGCACGCATCGAGAGCTTTTGGCGAAGCGGGGACGCTACAGGGCCCTTTACGATCTCCAGACGCGCCCGGGTGATGACAATATGACCCAGTATGGGGGCGCCCGCTGATGGCGCAGGGCCGCGCCGGCGAAGTCGAAGCCGAACGTGACGACGGCAGACGCCCTCCGCGCGCGGTTGTCGGCTCGCACCGCATCGAGGAGGAGATGTTCGGCCGGGCTTTCGACAAGAGCATCCTCCGGCGCATCTGGGCTTTCGTCCGTCCCTATCGGGCCAGGGTAGTCATCACGATTGCAGCAATGCTGATCTTCACCGGGACGCAGCTTCTCATCCCGTTGATCATCCGCTACGCGCTCGACCAGGGCATGAACCCGGCAAGGACCGATCGCTCAGCCCAGCTCGCGGCCGTCGGCGCGTTCGTTTTGGCGATTTTGGTCAATTTCGCTGCCGGCTACATGCAGGAAACCGTGGTTGGGAAAGTGGCCGAAACTGTCCTGTTCGACATCCGCCGCGCCATGTTTGGCCATCTGCAGAAGGTTTCGCTCTCCTTCATGGACAAGACCGAGGTCGGACGCCTCATGTCGCGCCTGCAAGGCGACGTCAACTCCATACAGGAATTCCTCGAAACCTCGGTATATTCCGTAGGCGATGTTGCGCTTCTCTTCGGCATCGTTTTCGTAATGCTGTGGCTCGACTTCCGCCTCGGCCTCCTGACGCTCTCGGTTCTGCCGGTCCTGGTGATCGTCCGCATTGTCTGGCTGCCGCGTGCCCGCGACGCCTTCATGGCCGCACACGAGACTAATTCCGTCGTCAACGGCGCGCTGGCCGAAGCCATTCACGGCGTGCGCACCGTCCAGTCAATGGACCGCCAGCAGGTGAATTTCATCCTTTTTGACGACAAGGCCCATGCCAACCTCAGGACCCACCTGATCGCTGCCAAATATGCACTGGTCATGGTGCCTATCGTCGATGGCCTCACCGGCCTCGCCATGGCCGCCGTTATTGTGGTCGGCGGCTCGATGGTCATGAATGGCCGCATAGATGTGGGCGTATTGGTTGCCTACCTATTTTACATCCAGCGCTTCTTTGACCCGATCCGCTCACTCACCCTGCAATATTCGGTCATGCAGCGCGCCATGGCCTCAGGCAAGCGCCTGACCGATGTGCTCGACGTCAAGATCGATGTTCAGGACAAACCCAATGCCGAGGTGCTTTCGCCCGAAATGGACGGCTCGGTCGAGTTCAGGGACGTCACCTTCGGCTACAATCCGAACCGTTCGGTGCTGAAAAATGTCTCCTTCCGGGTCAATCCCGGCGAGACGGTCGCACTGGTCGGGCCGAGCGGTTCTGGCAAATCGAGCGCGATGGCCCTGGTCCACCGCTTCTATGATGTTCAGCAGGGCCAAGTGCTGGTCGGCGGACATGATGTGCGCGATCTCACCCAGGAATCGCTCGGCCGCCAGGTCGCCATGGTGCTGCAGGAGCCGTTCCTGTTCACCGGGACGGTCTTCGAGAACATTCGATACCACAAGACGGAAGCCGCGCGCGACAAGGTGATCGAGGCCGCCAAGGCGGTCGGCGCCCACGACTTCATAATGAGCCTCGCCGACGGGTATGAGACCCAACTTGGCGAACGCGGCGACAACTTATCTCTCGGCCAGCGCCAGCTTATCAGTTTCGCCCGCGCCCTCGTCGCCGACGCCAAGATCCTCGTGCTCGACGAAGCTACCGCCAACATCGACAGCTACACGGAAATGCAGATTCAGAAGGCTCTGATAAAGCTGCTTGAAGGGCGCACTGGCCTCGTCATCGCCCACCGTCTTGCCACGATCCGGGGTGCCGACCGCATCATCGTGCTTCAGAATGGCCAAGTTATTGCGACTGGCAACCACGATCAGCTAATAGCCATGGGGGGCCTGTATTCCAAACTCTACAATCTCAACTACGCCTCCTTTGACGATATTCCAGAACACGATACGACCGTACAAGCCGGCTCCCAGACCTGACGTCTTGGCGGCCTTGTGGTACTGACATTGACTTCGGGCGTGCCGGCGGACACTCAGGCCACCGCAGACGAGGAAGCAGGCAGCATTCATGCAAAGCACTCGCGCGGATCGTGAAGACCGGCTGCGAACGATTTCCTCCAGCGTCGTTATCCGACCGCGGTGCACGCCGCGACATCGGGCGAACTCGCTCCAGGTGGTGTCGCTCGGCGTAGCAAAGCCGCTCGCGAGCGCGCCCTCAACAGCGCCGTAGCGAGTGACGGCTTTGCTACCGCCGAGCCGCTGATGAAGCTGGATGCGGGAGCCGCCACCGGCGCCGCCCCGGTCGAGAAGAACCTCTTGCGGCGGGCTATGGGCAACGACTAGCGCGAGCGCGACGAGCAGATGCGTGCCGGCATCGTGACGCGCTCGGCCATCATCTCCTTAGGATCGTGCAGTCTCACACCGTGCCCAGATGCCGGCCAACGCACAAACCTGGTAATCTGTGCCGCCGGCTCGTCGTCAGTTTGGCCTCCCTCACGATTTCCCAATCCCCACCATGTGCACGCTCGAGCAATGTGAGGGAGCGCTGTTACAACGATTTACCTTCGGATCAGACCGCGAATTTCATGGTCAGCCAAGTCGAGCCATGATTTCGGATTGAATGGTCGTCGCGGTGTATAGGGAAGCATCTAGCGGCAGATTCCCAAATGCCAGTTGACAAAGAAGGTAGTTAGCACCTGCCTCTTCCAACTGACTGAGCAGAGCTTCTCGCACAGACGCTGCTGATCCTACCACGCACAATTCACTCTCGACTGCCGCATCGAAGGTCAGCGGCAGGTTGGGTGGAGTGGGGATAGCGTTAAGCTCGTAAAGGAATTGGAAGCTCTTGAGCCATCGTTCGTAAGCAGGTGCCGCGAGCGAATAGGCATGTGTGTCACAACGCCCAACCACGACCATGCGGAGCAATCCAATAAATGGCGCTCGATCGCCCGCGCCAGTGTTGTCCTCTTGATAGGCGCGGAACGCATCAGTAGTTTTGCGAACAGAAGAGGAAGGTCCTACACACGCGATATTTGCTCCATTCGCAGCGGCCCAGGCTGCGGACTCGGGTCGATTGGCGGCGACCCATGTCGGCGGATGTGGACGCTGATGAGGTCTTAGCGTCAAAGGAACGTCATTGAGCTCAAAATGGCGGCCTTGATAGCACAGCGTGCCAACCTTCATGGCATTAACAAGTATTTCAACAAGAATTTCGCTGGCTTCCGCATAGCGGCCCGGCACCGCGTCCGCACCAATCCCGAAGTAACCCAATTCGATCGGGAGAGCACCGCGCCCTATGCCCAGTTCGAGCCTGCCACCGCTCAACTGGTCCAGCATACAGATCTCTTCGAACGCACGCAGCGGATGATAAAGCGCAAGCAGCATCACCAAGGGTCCGAGACGCAGGCGCCGGGTGCGCTGGGCGACGCTCGATAAGAACAGATTCGGCGATGGACCTCTCCCATGGGGGGTACAGTGGTGCTCTGCGAGATGATAGGCATAGAACCCTAGCTGATCGCACGCCTCTGCTAATATCAGGCGATCTTCGTACTGCCGGGCGATATCGAGGCCGTCCTCGTCCAGATGATCGAAGATGCCGAAGGCTAGGTTTGAAGGAAAGACGTTTGTCACTCGATATTGTCCCTGATTTTAAAGAAAAATGTTGTCGTGCTTGGGTGACCAAGCAAGTCTAAAGATAGCAATGTGTGATATCGGATTAGGGTCAGCGTACCGAACGAGCAGAGCCTGACGCTCCCCTGCCCGTGGTGCTTGGTATGTTTAAGCTTCCAACTATATCGCGAGCGGCAGCAAGAAATGCATCCAATTGCTCTTTTGTGCCGATGCTGACGCGGATGCAATGTTCCAAACCATTGTCCGGAAAGTAGGCAACGAGTATCTTTTGACTTTCCAAGGCTGCTTGCCACCATGAGCCGTCCTGTCCCGCTGGCACACGGGCTAGCAAGAAATTTGCGTGGGAGGGCGTTACGGAAAATCCAAGTTGCGACAGTGCGGCTGTCACTCGCTGTCGTTCATGTCTGATGTGCTTGTGGTTCTCTGCGTAGGCGCCGCGATGCGCAAGCACGCTGATACCAACCGCATGCCCGATCACGTTCATGTTGAAGACGTTCTGGATGTTGCGCAGCCTGCCAATAATCTCAGGGTGACCGAAACCGAAACCGACGCGAATGCCGGCGGCGGCATAGCTCTTCGAAAATGTTCTCAAGATCAGAAGGTTCGAATAACGGTTGATGAGGCGCAGCCCGTGATCGGGTGCAAAGTCGACGTAGGCCTCATCAAGGACGACCAGGCGATCCGATTGTGCCACGAGGCGTTCGATATTGCTTATCGAGAGGAATGTTCCGGTCGGATTGTTTGGATTGGCCACCAGAATGAACTTGGCGTCTTTTGCCGGACCGGAAAGCAATTGCTCCATTGGCAGCGAATGAGTTTGACATCCGATCTCGAGAAACTCAGCACCATGCAGCATGGCAAGTTTGCGGTTGAACGAAAACCCTGGCGATATCATCGCCACCTTGTCGCCAGGGGCGAGGAAAGCTCTGTAGATGAGTCCGAGCAGTTCAGACGACCCGTTGCCTGCGATGACCTGATCCGTGGATACGCCATAGGTACTGGACGCTGCTTCCCTCAAGCTGATGTTATCGTCGTCCGGATACAGATACTGGCGATTGAGGGCCGCCACTGCACTTTGCATTATGATTGGCGGCAACGGAAACGGGTTCTCATTCGTATTCAGCTTGACAAAACTTTTGTCCGGCGCTGGTCCGTTGGACGGCAGAGCATCTAACTGTCGCGTCCCTTGCGGAAGAGACGAAAGCACAGCTTGCAGTTTTGCATCGGACATATTTTATCTCCGTTTCAGTCGCACAGGGGCATCCGTATGAGCTCGCAACGAAAGCAACATGGCGGACGGATTGACGATGGCAGCGTCGCCTTTCACAAGATGGTCGCAACGCCGGCTGCCACGACGGGAATTCGGCCAGGCTGTCCTCGGTCGGATCGACTTGACGCGGACGCGGATCTGCATCCCTGCGCGGGCCAAGCCGCTAAGCGGTCTCAGCTAATCCGCCTGAGTCATGCTTTCACAGACGCTTGACCTCGATGCCGTATTTCCTCAGCACGTAGCCAATCTGGCGCGGGGTCAGTCCAAGCAGGCGCGCCGCCTTTGCCTGCACCCAGCCACATCTTTCCATGGCAGCAATGACGCGCTCGGCGTCGGTGGTCCTCGCGCCCAATGAGTGGGTTGCTCCGGCAGGCGGGACTGTGGTGGCGGCCGAACGAGCGGCCGCATCCGGCGGCGTGGCCGGATTCACTGCCTCTGGGAGGATTGGCGCTGGTTGGAGCGCGGCCTTGCCCGATCTGCTCTTCCGCAGCGCCTCGGCAAAGCATTGGTCGTGGGAGCACGCAAAGTCGTTTCTCCCGATTGATCGTCCCTCCGCCAGGATCGCTGTCCGGTGCACGCAATTTTCAAGCTCGCGAATGTTGCCGGGAAATTCACATTTCATCAGTACTTCAATCGCACGCGGATCGAAGGTCAGCGTACGGCCGTTCTCATCGTTGAAATTCTTGAGAAACTCAGCTGCGAGGAGCGGAATATCGCTGCGCCTTTGGCGTAATGCCGGCACCAGCAAGGGAACCACGTTGATGCGATAATATAGGTCGGCGCGGAACTCATTCCTTGCAACCGCCTCTTCAAGGTTCCTGTTCGTGGCGGCAATCACGCGAACGTCGACCTTGATGGTCTGGTTGCTGCCGACGCGCTCAAACTCCTGCTCCTGCAGCACGCGCAGTAGCTTTGCCTGGAAGGAGGCCGAGATCTCGCCGATCTCATCCAGAAACAACGTCCCCTTGTCGGCGAGCTCAAAGCGACCCTTGCGGGAATTGAACGCGCTTGTGAAGGCACCCTTCTCATGACCGAACAATTCGGATTCCAGGACTGTCTCTGGCAGCGCTGCACAATTGAGTTTGATGAAGGGCCGCTTGGCGCGCGGCGACAACTCGTGAATTGCCTTGGCGACCAGCTCCTTCCCGGTACCGGATTCGCCTCGCAACAGAACCGTGGTCTTTGCCTTAGCTACCACTGCGATCTTCTCGAGCAGCGCGCTTAGCGCCGGACTATCGCCAATCATCCCCTTGACGTGAACCTTCTTGCGCTGCGGTGCAGGGTGCTTGACATCAGAGAATTGCGTTTGCAGCCGATCTTCCACCTCTGTCGGTCGTTCGCGGTCGCCCGCGGAGAAGCGGTGCAACTTGACTGTCTGTCCCACCATGTTGGCGATCATCGTGAGCAGCCGGACATCATAATCGAGCCGATACGTTGACCTGCTGTCCAAGGCGCGGTCGATAGTCAGCGTGCCTACGGCGTTCCCATCAACACGAATGGGAACGCCGATGAAGGACACGGTGTCGGAGGCCCCAAGCACCTCTATGTCAGCGGCAGTGAAGGCCGAATGCACCGCTATGTTCTCGGCGACGAGCGGCGTGTCCGTCGTCACAATCAGATCGATTGCCTTGCGCGGCAGGCGCATCCGGGAGCGCTCATCGCTGTTCTCGTCGCAGCCGGTGACTACGGTGATGTCCAGTACGCCCTCAGCGTCGAAGAGAGCGATGATGCCGTGCCGCATCTGCACAAACGAGGGCAGGAGATCGACGACCTTGGCCAACGTGACTTCGAGCCGGGCGGGGTCGGTGAGTACTTTCGATATTTCGAAGATGCCGGTAAGCGCGTGCTCGTGCGATGGCACAAAAGGGACCGCGGTGTTCATCTCGGACTTTGGGTAAGCCCTTTTCGCATCCGGAAGCGAAATGCGGCACTCGCTGGCATTTTGTTCTGATTTGGGAATGTTGTGGTGCATATGATCCTCGATCTCGCGCCATGAAATGCATGCCGGCGGCATGTGCGCCCGCGACGTCGCGGGCAAGCGCGAAAATGCTCTGACGTGAACTCGTGCCACCGCCGTGTGGTCGAGTGCAAAGCGGGTCGACCCCTGACGCATCGCTTGGCTCTCCCTCCACGAAGCTTGGCCACGTTCTCGGCTTGCACGGGGGCAACCACACGTTGATTTTCAAAAGACTGGAGCGAGGCGGGATAGTCAATCGAGCTTTCTTTCATTCGTGAAAGGAAACCTCGCGGCCTATGATAGAATTCATCAGTTCTAATTTTGTCGGCGATGTTGAACGACAGAAATACGGCGCCGGCGATGCGGTGCCCGAGCGGCTGACCGCGCCGAGTTGCCGGGCCGTGCCAGTCACCAGCGCCTGCGAACCAGGGGCGGGAGCGATAATCACTGCCGACGACACTGGTCGGTCGCGGCAACCGCCATTTCCTCGATATTGATGACGCAGATAAGGCGGCGGCGTCGCGTGTGAAGGCGCGAAGGTGGCGGTCGAGCGCGGCTTTCTCGGCGGTGCTCGGAACTTCTGAACCGCATCGTCGCGGTCAGCACCAGCGGCGTCAATCCCTACGTCTCGACGTCGCTTTCAAGCTGTCGCTGCAGCGGCAGCGCGGCAAAGAACACGGCAATTCTCCGCTCTGGTGCCAGCGATGCGGCCCCTTCCCAAAGTCGGCAAACCGAGGAGCCCGCCACGATGTGCAGCAAAACCGCAAGCCAGAGAGATCGACCGGCAATCTGCCGGAGAACATCAAGCGCGTGCTGGACGGCGGCCTTGTCATTCCCGTCTTGTGCCACCGCATTCATCCCATCATTGGCGAGCCCAACGTCAGTTCAGGTCATGCGGATCCATTTGGCATGGGTATTGCGGCGGCGTTGGTGCAGCGTTCGACCGGAGCGCCGCTATAGGGAGAAGCCCGGGAGAAGTCACGCCACCTCGATCCGGTCAGGGAGAGAGAAACAGTGTCAGCTGCACAAGTCCGCGGCGCGAGTCCCGCGCCCCGCAAACCCTTCTATGCCAAGCTTTACGCGCAGGTGCTTGCCGCCATCGCCCTCGGCGTCGCAATTGGCTATTTCTATCCGGGAACCGGCGAGAGCCTGAAGCCGCTGGGTGATGCCTTCATCAAGCTGGTCAAGATGATCATCGCGCCTGTCATCTTCCTGACAATTGCGACCGGCATTGCCGGCATGAACGATCTTCACAAGGTCGGCCGGGTCGCCGGCAAGGCAATGGTCTATTTCCTCACCTTCTCGACGCTCGCGCTGATCGTCGGCCTGATCGTCGCCAATGTCGTCCAGCCTGGCGCCGGCCTCAACATCGATCCGGCCTCGCTCGATGTCCAGGCCGTGAATACCTATGCCGCAAAGGCCCACGAGCAGTCGGTCACCGGCTTCCTGATGAACATCATCCCGCCAACGATAGTCGGCGCCTTCGCGGAAGGCGACATCCTGCAGGTGCTGTTCTTCTCGGTTCTGTTCGGCATGGCGCTCGCGATGGCCGGAGAGACGGGCAAGCCTGTCGTTTCCTTCCTTCAGGCGCTCATCGCGCCTGTCTTCAAGCTCGTCGGCATTCTGATGAAAGCCGCGCCGATCGGCGCTTTCGGCGCAATGGCCTTCACCATCGGCAGATATGGCATCGGTTCGGTCGTCAACCTCGCGATGCTGGTCGCGACGTTCTATTTCACCGCCTTCCTCTTCGTGTTCGGGGTTCTCGGCGCGGTCTGCCGCTACAACGGCTTTTCGATCTGTTCTCTCATTCGCTACATCAAGGAAGAGCTGCTGCTTGTCCTCGCAACGTCCTCCTCGGAGGCCGCGCTCCCCTCGCTCATGCAGAAGATGGAGAAGGCGGGCGCCAGGCGTTCGGTTGTGGGTCTCGTCATCCCGGCCGGATATTCGTTCAATCTGGACGGCACGAATATCTACATGACCCTGGCGGCCCTCTTCATCGCGCAGGCGACGAACACCGATCTGTCAATCGGCGATCAGGTGCTGCTGCTGCTCGTTGCGATGCTTTCCTCCAAGGGCGCTGCAGGTGTGACAGGTGCGGGCTTCATCACCCTGGCTGCTACGCTCGCCGTAGTTCCGAGTGTTCCCGTTGCTGGGATGGCCCTGATACTCGGCATCGACCGCTTCATGTCCGAATGCCGGGCGTTGACGAATTGCGTTGGTAACGCAGTGGCATCCCTCGTCGTCGCCCGCTGGGAAGGAGAATTGGACCAAGCGCAGATGAAAGCCGCCTTCTGCGGTCATCAGCTTGCCGAGGCATCAAACCGGCTATCCTCCGCCGAGTAAGGGCGACGCACCGCGACCGGTTTCGCCAAGCTGGTCACATGACCTGAACGATCGACTCGCAGGCTCTAAACGGCGCCTCACGGACCATGTATCAGAAGCGCTAAATGTGTGAGTGCAAATCATCGCCGCCCTAAGCGAATGAACCTTCCGTTATACCCGGCCGGTCTACGTCTGGAGTAGTCCAATACGCTGTCGATCATTCAGTATGCGGGCGTCTTCACTTTGCCCACCCGAAAGCATTGTCGAATCGCGCTAGGTGACAGAGAGCCAGCCTGCGTCAAAAACCAATCAGAATAGGACCCATGACCAAGCGCCCCACAATTACCGATCTCGCCCGCGAAGCCCGAGTCAGCGTAGCAACGGTCGATCGGGTTCTGAACGCCCGCCATCCGGTGCGCGAGGAGACCGCGCGGCGGGTCCACGACGCCGCCCACGCGATCGGCTATCATGCTGCCGGGCTCATCAAGCAGCGCTTGCGGCGAGACCTACCGTGCTACCGTCTGGGCTTCATCTTGAGAAAACCGGCCCAGCATTTCTACCAAGACTTTGCGCGCGAGGTCGAAGCGTCGGTCAATTTGGCCCAGTCCTTCCACGGCATTCCGCTCATCCAATTCGCCCCGTCACATATGCCGAGCGACCTAATCGCACCGCTCAAGGATTTGGGCGCACGCTGCCATGCGATCGCGATGGTGGCACCGGACCACCCAAAAATTACAGCAGCGGTTGAGGACCTCAAGGCCAAAGGCATTCCGGTTTTCTCGCTGCTTTCCGACTTCGCCGCCGGCGTGCGACAGGGCTATATCGGCCTCAACAACCGCAAGGTGGGGCGCACGGCCGCTTGGATGGTGTCCAAGGTCGCAAAACGGCCCGGCAAGGTGGCGGTGTTTGTCGGTAGCCATCGTTTCCAGGGGCACGAGCTCCGTGACGTCGGCTTTCGCTCCTATTGCCGTGAGAACGCGCCGACGTTCGAGGTGCTCGATCCGCTTGTGAACCTGGAGAAACGGCAGGTCACCTACGAGGCAACGCTTGATCTCATGCAGCGGGAACCCGAGCTCGTCGGCTTCTATGTCGCCGGGGGCGGCATGGAGGGCGCCATCTCCGCGGTCCGGGAAGAGGGTAAAAGTCGCGATCTCGTCGCGATCGTGAATGAAATCACGCCGGAATCTCGGGCGGCACTCGCTGATAACATCATCACGATGGCGGTCGCCACGCCAATGCGCCGGCTTTCCCAGGAGCTGATAACGCTGATGACGCGGGCTATCGAGACCGGCACTGCTGAAACACCAGGACAGACATTTCTGCCGTTCGACATCCATCTGCCGGAAAATATATGAAACTGATGGCTTCTATCGTAAGCGGGGAGTTTCCTTTCATGAATGAGAGAAAGTTGATTGATTATCCCATCCACGCGGGGTAGCCGCACCCCACAGGCCTCAGCCGCGGCCCAGGATGAAGCGCCGATTGGGTGAACGGATCGGCCGCGCGTTCAGCCCGAAGCGCGAGGTAAATTGCCTACATCCGCAGCGTTGACCTCGACCGGCTTCATTGCCAACATCTCGACGTTGTCGGTGCAGGGCGGTGTCATCAAGGATGCCTCACGCCAGTAGCCGAGCGAGGCCGGCACAGTCCATTGGTATCGACCTCGTCGACCGCCATCTCCTCGCCTGGCCGCGTGAAAAGCCGCGGCATGGCCGGCAAAGTTGGCATTTGAGTGGGGCTAAACACCTTCTGGGACTTCGCACGCGAAATCGGAGGCGGCAGTCAATTCAGTACCAACCCGGACATGTGTTCTGCTCGTTCCTGGCCCTCGTACTCAGCAAGGAACTGCGCCGCTCTGCCGGGCCAAAGGCCTGACGCCCGAATGGCAACCGTTCCTACGCGATCGCGACCGCCTCCAGGAAGCCACCATCGAAAAGGATGCTCGCGTCGTCACCACCACGTCACGGCCAAAGTGGGCAACGTTTTGAAGGCAGCTGGCATCGCTCTGCCACACAACCTCGACGAACAACTCGCCTGAGATCACCCCCAAAACGTAGTGGTAACACGCGCCGGAGCGCGCCTAACATGCTGATTAATGACATATTCTTGCGGGCGGTGTTTAAACTGCAAGGTCGGATGGTCGTGCCCGAGACGCTCAATAGCTTTCAAGCAAAGGCGCCAGGCGAGATGCCTCCTGCAACATCATTTCCCGCATCCACAGGCTTGCCGGATCAGTGTTGTGAAGCGCAGGCCATTGGACGGCCTCCGTGAATGCGGGATGAGGAAGTGGCGGCGGAAGTCCGACAATCCGCAGGGGTGTTGTTTTTGCGAAATGCTGCGCCAGCCGTAAGGGCATGGTCCCGATGCGGTTGGTGCCTGATAGGACCGGCGCGATCAGGCTAAAGCCCTGTACGACGACCTCGATACGTCTCTCGAACCCGTGCTCGAGCAAATACCATTCCTCCATGGTGGGCTGCCGGGTGTGCCTGAATTTGAGCACGACATGCCCCATCGACAAGTATCGCTCGAATGTAAGTGGCTCTGACAGCTGCTTGTTCGTGCCGCAGCCTACGCATACGAGCATATCTTCGAACAGGGCTGCGCGAGGATGTTTCGACATGAACACTTCCGGCATAATCAGAAAATCAACGTCGCCGCGCCGGAGAAGCTCCTCGGGGTCGTCGCAAATAGGGAGACATTCGAAGCGGACGGCGGGAGCTTCCCGCGCAGTACGCTCTACGATCCTCTTAAAAAGCACGAGCGTGAGGTAATCGGAAAGCATGATTCGGAAGAGACGATCCGATTGGGCTGGGTTAAAGGCGTCGGAGGAAATAATCGATAGCTGGATGTGCAGCAATGCGTCCCGGACTGCTGGGGCAAGCCCCTCCGCGCGCGGTGTCAAAATGAGCTCGCGGCCGTTCATCGTAAATAGCTCATTGCTGAAGTAGGCGCGTAACCGAGCGACGGCGGCGCTCATGGCCGGCTGGCTCAGATTAATACTGTTGGCCGCGGCAGTGACTTTACGCTCCCTGATCAGAGCGTCCAGCACAACGAGGAGATTCAGATCCAGCCCCTTAAACCGCATATCCTGATCTATCCAGCGTGTGGATGGGCATCATCTAAACAATCAATTTTACGAATTTACGAACCATGCATTAGAGGAACGTAAATGACCGACGTCAAGCTCAAATCGACGGCGCCGCCACACGGGCGGGAACATCGAGAGAGCTCATTGGCGAGCCCCACCGGCTGGCTCACCGTCGCTAACGACAACGGTTGAGTGCAGCCAACAACGCCGCCGCTTTGGCCGGGTAATGCGGCCCGCAAGAAACCATTTTGAAGAGAGGTCCTGAATGCGCCCTCAGGTGCAGTGGAAATTGTGCTGGGAAAACGAGTTGCAGCTCTCGGACCACGTCGAGCTCGCCCAGTTCTTTCGTAATACCTACGGGCCGACTGGGGCGTCCAACGCAGAACCGTTCGAAGGTAGTCGAAGCTGGGCCGGAGCCAGGCCTGAACTCCGCGCAATCGCCTATGATTCGAGCGGTGTAGCGGCTCACATGGGCATACTGCGCCGTTTCATCAAGGTTGACGCGGTCGATCTGTTGGTGGCTGAGCTGGGCCTGTACGGGGTACGTCCGGATCTTGAGGGTCTCGGAATCGCCCATTCAATCCATGTCATGCTTCCAATACTGCAGGAGCTTGGCGTTCCATTCGCTTTCGGAACCGTCCGGGACGCGCTGCGGAATCATGTTGAGAGGTTCGCGCGGCGATACAGCCCTTTGGCCGTTTTGTCGGGAATTCGCGTGCGCTCCACCCGACCAGAGGCGCGCCTCGACCTGCCGCCCACACGCATTGATGACGCACTCACCATTGTTCTGCCAGTTGGACGGCCGATCAGCGAATGGCCCACGGGCACGATGATCGATCGGAACGGACCAGAGCTATGAGCCGTCCCGATTGCTTGTACGAAGTGCGCCGTGAGTGCTCTGACGGCACCGGCCGTCGCAGCGTTTATCTGACGTTTGACGACGGTCCCAATCCACTTTTCACACCGGAGATTCTCGATGTGTTGGCAGAGCAGCGGGTGCCGGCGACTTTCTTCGTCATCGGCGCCTACGCCTTAGAGCACCCGGATCTAATCCAACGAATGTTTGCAGAAGGGCACGAGCTAGGCAACCACACGATGACTCATCCGGATCTGTACAAATGCGGCTTCGGCGAAGTGCAACGTGAGATTTTTGAAGCGAACGGCGCCATCATGAGGGCGTGCCCTCAGGCCTCGGTGCGCTATATTCGCGCGCCCTACGGCGCCTGGAGCGAAGAAATCTTCACAGCGTCACAGATCGCCGGGCTGACGGCCCTCCATTGGTCCGTCGACCCTCGAGATTGGTCTCGCCCTGGGGTCGACGCGATTATCGATACCGTGCTCGCCTCTGTCCGGCCGGGCGCAATCGTACTCTTGCACGACGGATGCCCTCCCGGCGAGTTGAGCCAGGGCGCTCACGCCGGTCTGCGCGACCAGACGGTCACGGCGCTGTCCCGTCTGATTCCAGCACTTCATGAGCGCGGATTTGTAATCCGCTCACTTCCTCAACATCACTGAACAAACGAGATCCCATGACTCTTCTTGGTACAACCAGCACTGTGGCCATTTCGCTTTATGCACTGCTCTCGACTGCTTATAAGAGCATGCAGGGGATTTATGCTCTGCCGACAAACGACTCATCGGCGTTGGAGGATCTCGTCGGCTCCGATCAACTGCCCAGCGTGGATGTCATCGTCCCCTGCTTCAACGAGGATCCGCGCACGCTTTCAGAGTGCCTGGCGTCCATTGCAGACCAAGAATACGCCGGAAGACTTCGGGTCTATGTGGTTGATGACGGTTCTGGAAATCGCGAAGCCGTAGGAACTGTCCACGAAACCTACGCGCGCGACCCTAGGTTCGACATCATTTTGCTTCCCGAGAATGTTGGAAAGCGCAAGGCGCAGATCGCCGCGATACGCCGCTCATCCGGGGATTTGGTGCTTAACGTTGATTCAGACACGATACTCGCGTCCGACGTCATCACCAAGCTTGTACCGAAGATGCGAGATCCAGCGGTCGGCGCAGTCATGGGTCAGTTGATTGCCAGTAACCGGAGCGAGAGCTGGCTGACAAGGCTGATAGACATGGAGTACTGGCTGGCTTGCAACGAGGAGCGCGCGGCACAGGCTCGCTTCGGTGCCGTTATGTGCTGTTGCGGCCCATGTGCCATGTACCGTCGGTCTGCGCTCCTTTTGTTACTGGACCAGTACGAGTCGCAATTTTTTCGGGGCAAGCCAAGCGACTTCGGGGAGGATCGCCATCTCACTATCCTCATGCTGAAAGCAGGCTTTCGAACCGAGTACGTTCCGGGCGCCATCGCGGCCACAGTCGTTCCGAACAGACTCGGACCGTATCTGCGCCAACAACTCCGTTGGGCACGAAGCACATTCCGGGACACGCTGCTTGGGCTGCGCTTGCTGCCCGGCCTCAATAGCTATCTCACGTTGGACGTGGTCGGACAGAATCTCGGGCCGCTACTCCTCGCCCTATCGGTACTAACGGGCCTCGCACATTTCGCACTGACAGGCACTGTGCCTTGGTGGACAGGACTGATGATTGTGTCCATGACCATGCTCCGATGCAGCGTGGTAGCATTTCGTGCTCGACAGTTTCGATTTCTGGGCTTTTCCCTGCACACGTTCATCAACATCTTTCTCTTACTTCCCTTGAAGGCCTACGCGCTGTGTACATTGAGCAATAGCGATTGGCTGTCGCGAAGCTCTGCTGTCGCTACATCGAACACTGGGGGAAAACAGGCCCCCACCCAAACTCCGATCACTGGATCAAGCAGGGCAGAATTCTCACCGCATGCGGCTCCGCTTCGCAGGCTCAATCTTGCGCGGATTCTTCGGGATTAGCGCTGTCGAGCAACATCTGCGGCGACGAGTGATCGCTAATTACCTAGGTAGACGAGAGGTGGACGAGTTTGACCCAGAACATGAATCATCAGTTGCTCGATCGGGAATTGGCCGCAGACGATCCGTGGCGCCTCGACGGCAATCCGTTCGAGCGGGAGCGCCACACGGAAATGCTCCAGCTGGCGCTTGCCCAAGGCTCCATTACAAATGCCCTCGAAGTCGGGTGCGCTGCCGGCGCATTCACGGAAAAACTAGCCCCCTACTGCCAAGGGCTCACCGTCATCGATGTCGTGGCGCAAGCGATTGCTCGAGCACGTCAACGGATAAAGGAGCCGTCGCGCATCAACTGGATAGTCTCCGATGTTCAACAGTTTTCGACCGACGAGTTGTTTGACCTGATCGTTGTGGCGGAGGTCCTATACTACCTCGAAGACATAGCCGAGATGCGCGCGGCCGTCAAAAACCTGGTGCGGGTGCTTGCGCCAGGCGGGCATCTGATCTTCGGATCGGCAAGGGATGCTAATTGCCGTCGCTGGGGTCACGCCGCTGGTGCTGAGCCGGTCATCGCCATGCTGAACGAAACGTTGATCGAGGTAGAGCGTCTTGAGTGTCGGGGCGAGTCGGTCAACGAAGACTGCTTGCTCGTCCGTTTCCGGAACCCGCTTTCCGCTTCCTGATGAATCGAATCTATCGCCGTTAACGTGGAGACACTATGCGCATCTGTGGTACCAAGCTGACCCATGATGGGGCGATCGCCCTTGTCGAGGATGGACGGCTCGTCTTCTGCGTTGAGCAGGAAAAGCGGCACAACAATCCGCGTTATCAAACCATCGATAATCTCGACGTAATTGTCGCCGCTTTGGCGGAACAGGGGCTAAATCCTTGTGATGTCGATCAGTTCGTTATCGACGGCTGGGATGGCGAAGACGAGTCACAGTTTCAGGTCCGGCAGGCAACCAAGCAACCGCCAGTCTTGGCGTCCCTCTCGGTAAAATGAACCCATGTCCATGGTAGCGATCGATCTTACTGACGTAAGCAAAACTTATGACAAGCTCGTTGTCGACAGACTGTCGTTCCGCGTTGCGGCGGGGGAATGCTTCGGGCTCTTGGGACCGAACGGTGCGGGCAAAAGCACGATTGCGCGTATGGTCCTCGGCATGACATCGCCTGATGCGGGGAAGATTACTGTGCTCGGCGCTCCAGTGCCGGCGCGCGCGCGTTTGGCACGTATGCGCATCGGCGTGGTCCCGCAGTTCGACAATCTTGATACCGCGTTCACTGTACGCGAGAACCTGTTGGTGTTCGGGCGCTACTTCCGGATGAGCAGACGCCAGATCGAAGCGGTCATACCGTCGCTGCTTGAGTTCGCCCGCCTCGAGAACAAAGCGGATGCGCGCGTCGCCGAACTGTCCGGCGGCATGAAGCGGCGCCTGACGCTCGCGCGTGCGCTGATCAATGACCCGCACTTGCTGGTGATGGACGAGCCGACCACCGGCCTCGATCCGCAGGCCCGCCACCTGATCTGGGAACGGCTGCGATCGCTGCTGGCGCGGGGCAAGACTATTCTTTTGACTACCCATTTCATGGAAGAGGCCGAGCGGCTGTGCGATCGGCTGTGCGTTATGGAGGAGGGGCGCAAGATCGCCGAAGGCCGCCCGTCCGCACTCATTGACGAGCAGATCGGCTGTGACGTGGTCGAGGTCTACGGCGGCAATCCGCATGAACTGGGTGCGCTGATCCGGCCGTACGCACAGCGCATCGAGGTGAGCGGTGAGACGCTTTTTTGCTATGCACCCGATCCGGAGCAGGTGCTGGTGCAGCTACGCGGGCGCGCCGGTCTGCGCCTTCTGCAGCGTCCCCCCAATCTCGAGGATGTGTTCTTGCGGCTAACCGGGCGCGAGATGGAGGACTGAACAATGGGCGAACGTTATGCGGCGGCCATGCCCGCCAATGCGTGGAATTGGGTCGCGGTTTGGCGCCGCAACTATCTTGGATGGAAGAAAATCGGGCTTGCATCGGTTCTCGGCAACCTCGCCGATCCGATGATCTATCTGTTCGGTCTCGGCTTTGGCATCGGAACAATGATAGGTCCTGTTGAGGGCACTTCGTACATTGCGTTTCTCGCGGCTGGCATGGTTGCCACAAGCGCGATGGCATCGGCGACTGCTGAAACGGTTTACGGGAGTTTCGGCCGCATGGACAACCAGCGCACCTGGGAAGGAATGCTATGCACTCAGCTGACGCTCGGCGATATCTTACTCGGCGAATTGGCGTGGGCAGCCACCAAGGCCCTGATGGCGGGCACAGCAATCACTATTGTTGCCACCACGCTCGGCTACACATCGTGGCCATCCATCCTCTGCTTGCTGCCAGTCATCGCTCTCAGTGGCCTCGCCTTCGCGAGTCTAGCGATGGTCGTCACGGCGCTTGCGCCCAGTTATGAATATTTCATATTTTATAATACGCTTGTTATAACACCCATGCTGTTCCTTTGCGGCGCGATGTTTCCGGTCAACCAATTGCCCGGCGCTTTTCAGGACGTCGCCTCCTTGTTGCCGCTGGCACATGCAATTGACCTCATTCGTCCGGCGATGCTTGGCCGTCCGGCCGGCAGCATGGGCCTGCATATCGGCGCGCTTTGCATATACACGGTTTTGCCGTTCTTCCTATCGGTTGCTCTATTTCGTCGTCGGCTGATGCGTTGACGCTACTCACCATTCGTAAAATTGATTCTTTGGGCGATACCCATCCACGCGTCGGATAGGTCAATACATGCGTTTTAAGGGACTCGATCTAAATCTCCTGGTTGTGCTGGACGCTTTGATCAGGGAGCGTAAAGTCACCGCCGCGGCCCGCAGTATTAACCTGAGTCAGCCGGCCATGAGCGCCGCCGTCGGTCGGTTACGCGCCTATTTCAGCGATGAGCTATTTACGATGAACGGCCGCGAACTCATTTTGACACCGCGCGCGGAGGGGCTCGCCACAGCAGTCCGGGAGGCATTGCTGCACATCCAGCTGTCGATTATTTCCTGGGACGCCTTTAACCCGGCCCGATCGGATCGTCGCTTCCGCATCATCCTTTCCGATTACCTCACGCTCGTATTTTTTAAGAAGATCGTAAAGCGTGCTGCGCGGGAAGCTCCCGCCGTCCGCTTCGAATGTCTGCTTATTTCCGACGACCCCGAGGAGCTTCTCCGGCGCGGCGACGTTGATTTTCTGATTATGCCGGAAGTGTTCATGTCGAAACATCCTCGCGCAGCCCTGTTCGAAGATATGCTCGTATGCGTAGGCTGCGGCACGAACAAGCAGCTGTCAGAGCCACTTACATTCGACCGATACTTGTCGATGGGGCAGGTTGTGCTTAAATTCGGGGACACCCGGCAGCCCTCCATCGAGGAATGGTATTTGCTCGAGAACGGTTTCGAGAGACGTATCGAGGTCGTCGTACAGGGCTTTAGCATGATCCCGCCCCTTCTATCAGGCACCAACCGCATCGGGACAATGCCCTTACGGCTGGCGCAGCATTTCGCAAAATTAACACCCCTGCGGATTGTCGAACTTCCGCCGCCACTTCCTGCCGCATTCACGGAGGCCGTCCAATGGCCTGCGCTTCACAATAATGATCCGGCAAGCCTATGGATGCGGGAAATGATGTTGCAGGAGGCATCTCGTATGATTACCCCGCCTAAGAGCACCGGACGTCTCAGTTGTCGGTCGAATTGAGAAACTGACCCCCTCGGTTATGAGAGGAGGAATGGATGGCGATTGGGATTGGGCGATTCCTGCATTGTCGAGAACGATGCAGGGAGAGCAGATCCTTCAGCATGAAGAGGTGGCAGCGATGCTGCGGCTGCATGAGCTTGGCTGGGGAATGAACCGACGGGCGAAAGAATTCGGGTGCGCGCGCAACACGGTGCCTCGGTATCTAAGCGAGGGCGGGACTGTTCCGTTTCGCAAGCCTGTGCGGCCGACCGCGTTTGACGGACTGGACCATTGGCTGCGGGAGCGCTTCTTCCCCCATGGCTCGGGCTGGATGACGATCTCGACCCGCTCCAGATGCGCCGGGAACGCCTTGCGCGGTCGCGCAGCACGTCGCGGCTCGCCTGTCGGTCTTGCGGCCTCGAGCTCGGACTCAATCGCGCCGAGCCCGGTCTGGATTTCGTCGAAGGCGAAGGCCTGCTGGTCACGTTCGAGCTTCTCGGAGCTACGACCGAAGCGGCGCGCTCCAGCTGCTTGACGATCCCATGAAGGTCGGCGATCCGCTCCTGGGCAGGCTCGTTGAGTGTCGCCATCCGGACGATCTCGGCCTTGAGTGTTTCGCTCCGGAGTTGTTGCAGTTCGGCCTTCTCCGCCGCCATGGCGACGAACATCGCCTTGAGCGTATCGATTTCGTGGGGACGGGCCGAAGCGCTTCTCGTCATGACGCCGACAGAAGCTTATTGTGCACGGCCTGAAGCCCGCCTTTTGCGCCTGAGTCACTTCGCCACCGCCTTCCGGCCGGACGCCGTCGCCGTTCGGCTCGAACGCGTGTCCAGTCCATGCCTTCGACGAGCGCCATCAGTTTCGGCGCGGCAAGCCGATCACGCCGTTCTCCGCCAGCGGAACTTGTCCTCGTCCAGCGCTCACGGTGCGGGTATGCCGGCGTCGAGCAAACAGAGAGACGTTTGGGGCCCAACCAGGACGGCCCGTTACGAAGTGTTGTCCTGGTCCGGTTTGAGTGTCGAATCTTCAGATCGATTGCTTGGGCGACCAGCTTCCCGGCCGCCAGCGAGCCCGCAACTGCTCAGCAGAAGGGCGAAGTGAACGTGAGTGCATCCATCTCGTAAATGTGTGTCTATCCAAGCAATCGATTTCTCTAATTATCCGATGAGGAATATGAAACGCGTCAGGCAGGGTGCATCATTAGGAGTATTTTTGATGGCAAAGATTATCGAGGGTGGCCCGGATTCCGAAACACTCATCGGCACCGAGCTTGACGATTGGATGGAGGGTTTCCAGGGCGGTGACTGGATTGACGGTCGTGGCGGCAACGACGAGATCTCGGGTGGCCCGGACAGTGACCGACTCATCGGCGGCAAGGGTAACGACCGCATCTTCGGCGGAGATGGCTGGGACGATCTCTCCGGCGACAACGGCCGCTTCAACCCGCGCGTCTCCGGTGAGGACAATGACAGGCTCAGCGGCGGTCCCGGCCAGGATGTCCTCTACGTGGGTGACGGCCAGGACACGTTGACCGGGGGCACCGACAGTGACACGTTCGTGTTCCAGTTCCACAATCCGGTGCCTGGGGTTGTCGGGTCGAAGTCGGACATTACCACTATCACCGATTTCAACCCGGCGGAGGACAAGTTCGCCTTCGATGCGGTGGGCCTCTACAATGACGGTTTTGGCGCGAACTTCGTCAACAACGCCAGCATACAGTCCGGCTACCCGGTGAGCAGCTTCTACAGTGGTGCGGCCTCGGGTGCGAACGGCGAACACGTCGTAGTAATCACTGGCGAATCTTTCAACTCTGCTTCTGAAGCCGCGAGTGCGATCTCCGGCGAGCACGCCGGCGACATCATTGTCTACCAAAGCAGCTACACCGACAGAGTCGCAACTCTGGCCTATGTCACCGCCGACAACAGCGCGCATGAATTCGTCCACCTGGGCGGTGTGGTCACCGTGGCCGACCTAGGCCTGACCGCGTCGGACTTCACCTTCGTTTGATCCAGAAAACCCATACGGAACAGCGCCCCGCCCCCCGGGGGCGGGCGCTTTCCGTTTCCGCTACGTGCGATGGGCCGGGGCGCCCGGGAGCAGTCGCAGCGTGTACAGCTTGACGAAGCCCTGCACGTCGCGCTGGTCGTACACCGAAATCTCCCTGAAGGCGTGGAGGCGGAAGCCTGTTCGGGCCCTTGCGGCCGGCCACGATGACGTTGCCCTTCCAAACCTTCAGCCGGACGGTGTTGTTGTTGACCCGCTCCATTAGATGCCAAACCAAACATATTCGGCGGGAGCACTGATCCTGAAGCAGCGAGCGGATGCAGTCGGTCGCCGCTCGGGGAGCAATATGGGGAGCTGGGTCGCCAGATCCTCACGGAGACCTACGTGAGTAACCATTCCTTGAAGGATTCAGCTTTGAGACCTTTCCCTCTGAGTTCCGCTATTTGGGGAATTCTGTTGATCAGCGGCGTGGTGAACGTGCTTGCGCTGATCTCGCCGCTGTTCATGCTTCAGGTCTACGACCGCGTTCTGGCAAGTGGCAGCGTATCGACGCTAGTGGGGCTCGTCGTGCTTGCTACAGGGCTTTATGCGTTCCAGTGCCTGCTCGACATTTTGCGCGCGCGCGTGCTGCTGCGGATTGGCGAGCGTTTCGATGAACAGTTTTCCGGACGCGTTCACGATGCGATCGTTCGCCTTCCGCTTTCAACGCGCATGCCGGGCGACGGCTTGCAGCCGCTACGCGATCTCGACAATGTTCGCGGATTCTTAGGTGGAAACGGCCCGACAGCGTTCTTCGATCTGCCATGGATGCTGCTTTATCTTGGCATTTGCTTCCTCTTTCATTTCTGGATCGGCATGACGGCACTTGTCGGGGCGATCGGTCTCACATCTCTGACACTTCTTGCCAACACTCTCTCGCAACGACCGATACGCGATACCATTGCCCACAACATGGCACGCAATGGTCTACTGCAAGCAGCGCGTTGCAATGCCGAGGTCGTGCAAGCTCTCGGTCTCGGAAAGCGGATCGCTGCCCGATGGCACAAGGCCAATGCCAAGTATCTGGCCGCCAGCCGGAAAGCCGGGGACGTGGCAGGTGGGCTGGGTGCCATTTCAAAGTCGCTGCGCGTGCTGCTGCAATCGGCCATTCTTGCCGTCGGCGCGTACCTTGTCATCAGGCAGGAGACTACGGCCGGGGTCATGATTGCCAGTTCGATCACGATGGGGCGTGCGCTGGCTCCGGTCGATCTGGCCATTTCAAGCTGGAAACCCTTCCTCATGGCGCGCCAGGGTTGGGCGCGGCTGGAGGACCTCTTGGGAAAGGTTCCTGAAACCGCTCCTGTTATGCCAATGCCTGCACCTGAACGCGAACTCCGCCTCGAAGGCGTGACAATCGTTCCGCCCGGCGAAAGGAAGCCGACCGTGACCGGCCTTGCGTTTGCCGTTCAGGCGGGAAGCGCACTCGGGATCATCGGTGCATCGGGTTCGGGCAAGTCGACACTCTCGCGCGCCATCGTCGGCGCATGGGCGCCGGTCGCCGGAAAGGTTCGCATCGACAGCGCAAGCCTCGATCAATGGGACCGGGAAGCGCTAGGCCGTCATATCGGCTATTTGCCGCAAGGTGTTGAACTATTCGACGGCACCATTGCCGAAAACATCGCTCGTTTTGAAGATAATCCTGACCCTGAGGCTATTGTCACCGCGGCGAAAGCAGCGGGCACGCACGAACTGATCCTCCGATTTGAGCACGGCTACGAAACTCCGATTGGTGAGGCCGGATCGGCACTTTCCGCCGGGCAGCGCCAGCGTATCGGTCTTGCCCGTGCTCTTTATCGAGACCCTTTCCTTGTTGTGCTGGATGAACCCAATGCCAATCTCGATGCGGAAGGCGAGGCTGCGGTTGTCAAGGCGATCGCCTCCGTGCGCGAGCGCAAGGGCATTGCGGTTGTCGTTGCCCATCGGCCGAGCGCCATCCGCGCCGTGGATTTGGTGTTGGTGATGGAAGGTGGACGGCAGCGAGCATTCGGTGCGCGTGATGAGGCGCTTTCCAAAGTCTTGAAGAGGGCAGCGATGGCATCAGGCGCTGGGGTCAAGGCCATCGAGTCTACACAGGATAACGAGCGCGCTGACATGGAGGATCCCGGTGTCCGGCATTCATCAGAACAATGACGTTTCCAGGTCCATTCGCCGGCACCTGGTGGCGGGCCTGCTGGCGAGCGTGATCTTTGTGGGAGGAGCCGGAGCCTGGGCGGCCTTCACGAATCTCTCCGGCGCGGTTGTCGCGTCCGGACACTTTGTCGTCGATTCCTATGTGAAGAAGGTGCAGCACCCGACCGGCGGGGTGGTGGGAGAAATCCTGGTGAGCGAAGGTGATAAAGTAAAAGCCGGCGACATCCTCATGCGGCTCGACGCCACCCAGACGCGCGCCACTCTCGCTGTAGTCACCAAGCGGCTCGATGAGCTGGCCGCCAACCTGGCACGACTCGAAGCTGAGCGTGACGATCTGGCGGAGATCGCCTTCCCGGACTGGCTGCTCGCCCGCAGAGATGTTCCGGACGTAGCTTCGGCAGTACATGGCGAGACGCGGCTGTTCGAATTCCGCAGACAATCCCGCGACGGAAGGCAGGCGCAGCTAGCGGAACGCATCACTCAATATGAGCACGAGATCGAGGGGCTCAAGGCGCAGGCAATCGCTTGTGAGAAAAGCACCGAGATCCTCCAAAAGGAAATTGCTGCCCTGAGTGGGCTGCGCGACCAAGGCATTGTCTCGGACCAACGCTTGAACAGTCTGAAGACGCAGGTTGCCACTTTCGGCGGCGAACGCGGTGAGAAGATTGCACATCAGGCACAGACGGCAGCCCGCATAGCCGAAACGCGCCTGCAGATCCTGCAGATCGATCCGGATTTCAAGACGGAAGTCGGCCAGGAGCTCAGAGAGGTTCAGGCGCAGGTTGGGGAGTATGTTGAGCGCAAGGTGGCGGCTGAACAGGAACTGCGACGGATCGATATTGTCGCGCCGCAGTCAGGCGCCATTCAACAACTCGCAGTTCATACGGTCGGAGGAGTGATCACGCCCGCCGATCCGATTATGCTAATCGTGCCGGAAGGCGACGATCTTGCGCTTGAAGCACGAATCACCCCGAAGGACATCGACCAAATCCAGCTTGGTCACAAGGCCGTGCTGCGGATGTCAGCCTTCAATCTGAGGACCACGCCGGTATTGAACGGATATGTCAGCCGGATCGCAGCCGATCTGGCGACGGACGAAAAAAACGGCGTTTCGTATTACCTGGTGCGTCTGTCGGTTCCGCATGCGGAACTGACGAAGCTCAAGGACCTGACGCTCGTGCCCGGCATGCCGGCCGAAGCGATGATCCAGACGGGCGAGCGTACGGCGCTTTCTTATTTTGTGAAGCCGCTGTCGGACCAAATCAGTCGCGCATTCCATGAGGAATGAAAGTAACCACAGAAACATTTTGTTGGTATTCTTGTTGGTTGTTACGCATGCATGAGAGTCATAACCGTCTGAAAACACAGCCATACTTTCCTCAGTTGGATTCCGCCTCTGACTCAGATTCGTGGTTCCACGGTCATTTTGCCCTTCCAAGTCGCCGACCATTCAGTTCTTGGCCTCGAGCGCATTAAGATACCCATCATCGTACACAAAGGCTGGAAAAGAGTCCGGTGTCTTGAGCGATCCTGAGGTCTGGAGACCTAGGGTGAGCCTGCAAGCACAGGGCTAGGACATGATTGAGCGTCTGCAATATTCGGACAGGTACATAGGAAGACAGGCAGGCGTCAAAAACGCGCTTTCAACGCGCTAAACCGATGCTACGCACCCCGAGCGTCTTGCCGCCCTCGCTCCCGCCGGTAGGAATCAATCGCGAGCAGGCTGCGACGTTCATCGGCGTAAGCTCAACGACCTTTGATAAAATGGTCCAGGACGGCCGGATGCCCCAGCCACGAATGCCGAGCAAGGGGCGCATTGTTTGGGACGTCGAGGAACTTGTATTGGCCTTTCGAAAGCTCCCTCACCGCCAAATCGGAGGAGCACCAAAGCTTGACGAAGATTCGCCGCCACTAGACAATCCTTGGGATCGAAAACCACGAACATGACGGATGAGCCCGTGAAAATCGATCTTAAGGGCGTAGTGAAGGACACTGATCGCCACGGCAATGATCGGTACTATTTTCGCGCACCGGGTCGGAAGAAGGTCCGGCTCCGTGAACCGACCGGCAGCGACGAGTTCCTCGAGGAACTGCGGTGCGCGCGCGCCGAGGTCACTTATGTTCGGCCCGGCACTCTTCCCGAGATTTGCCGGCGCCTCCCCAAGGCTTCCGAGCCAGCGAAGAAAGGCACGTTGCTGTGGCTTTGCCAGGAGTATTACCGTCGGGGCGGCACGGAAATCACCCAAGACACTATGGCGCGCCGACGAGCAATTCTGGAGCGCGTATGCGAATTACCTCATCCCCTCGAAGGTGACCCGGATCCTCAGTATCCCACCAAGGGATCTCTGCCATTCGCCGGTATGAAACGGTCTCATGTTAAGGAGATCAGGGACACCAGGCTCGACGCCCTTGGCGCGGCAAACAATATCGTAAAAGCCATCAGCGCGATGTTTGAGTGGGCAAAGGACACAGAGATTCCGGGCGTCGACTCCAATCCCGCCCGCGGCATCAGACGGCTAAAGAGCGGCGACGGCTGGCACCCATGGGACGTGTCGGAGATCGTTCAATATGAGAAGCGGCATCCGCTGGGTACCGCAGCCAGACGTGCGCTCTCGATCTTCATGTTTACTGGCCTGCGGTTGTCCGACGTCGCGATCTTCGGTCGACAGCACATCACGCTCGTCTACAACGAGGAGACCGAGCAGTGGGAGAAGTGGATCAGAATTAAGCCTGGGAAGACCAGTCGTAACAAGGATGCGGTGTTGGTGGAGCTCCCGCTTCTGCCCGAACTAGAGGCGGAACTTGAGCACACGCCCTCCGACCAGATGACCTTCCTGGTCAATGAGTATGGTCGCCCGTTCTCGGAGAACGGTCTGGGCAACAAGATGCGCCAGTGGTGTGATCAAGCTGAGCTGCCGCACTGCAGTGCTCATGGAATTCGCAAGGCTGGCGCGACGATCGCCGCTGAGAACGGCGCGACGCACGAGCAGCTGAAGGCGATATATGGGTGGACTACGTACCAGCAGCCCGACCACTACATCAAGAAAGCGCGTCGCCGGAAGGTAGCGAGAGCGGCGAAATACCTGCTGGTTATCGATCGAAAAGAGAACAAAATTGTCCCACTTTCTGCGGGGGTTGAAAGAGGTGGGACAAAAATGGCCAAAAAATCCAATTAAATCAACGGCCACAAAAGCCAATGGTGGGCCCGGAGGGACTCGAACCCCCAACCAAGCGGTTATGAGCCGCCGGCTCTAACCATTGAGCTACAGGCCCCACGGCGCTGGATTAGTGTTTTTCCCTGAACCGCACAAGGCTTTCCGAGCAGGCGTTCCAAGGGGGCTGGCAGGGATCGCCCAAATCAGCCCATATTGATAACCTATTGCACGTCGCCCATTGGACGCCGGCCAACACTCGGCTGTCTTGGGATCCCAGATCGAGGAGATTTCATGACCAGACGTATCTTGCCCCTGGCGATTGCCGCCGCAATCGCATTTCCGGCGATCGCGGCCGCCGCCGATTCGCCACCGCCGCCGCGTATCGTCGTCACCGGTGAAGGCGAGGCGGCGATAGCACCCGATCTGGCTCTGCTGACGCTCAGCGTCATGCGCGAAGCCAAGACGGCACGTGCAGCGCTCGATGCCAATAACGACGCCATGGCCGCGGTGATCGCTGCCATGAAATCGTCCGGCATCAAGGAGCGCGACCTGCAGACAGCGGGCATCCAGATCAATCCGCGCTATAACTACACCAACAAGCCCGACGGCAGCCAGGAGGCCGAGCTTGTCGCCTATCAGGTGACCAACACGCTTTCGGTGCGCGTCCGCGACATCGACAAGACCGGCGACATTCTCGACAAGGCGGTGTCGCTCGGCGTCAACCAGGGCGGCGGCATCTCCTTCTCCAACGACGATCCGGCGGCAGCCGTCACCGAGGCGCGCAAGAAGGCCGTCGCCAATGCCATGGCCAAGGCCAAGACGCTGGCCGAAGCGGCCGGCGTCGGCATCGGCCGGGTCCTGGAAATCACCGACCAGAATTTCGCACCACCGCCGATGCCGATCAACGCCAAGGCATTCGATGCCGCCGGCGCGTCGGTCCCGGTGCAAGCCGGCGAGAATTCCTATACCGCACAGGTGACGGTGACTTTCGAATTGAAATGATCATCGCTTGCAGCATGAAAAAACCCCGGAGGATCGATCCTCCGGGGTTTTTTGAGCCGCGCTTTCCGTCCTGGCGGAAAGGGCTCCGCTACTCTACCGGCTGCAAGTCAGCCGGCCGCAAGCCCGAAGACCTTAGCGATAGATGATCGGACAGCCGCGCTCGTTGGCGAATACGATTACGACGCGGTCGCCATACTGGCGGCCGGCGACCTTGACCGTGCGGCGGTTGATGTCGATGATGCGGGCGCGGTGCAGGCCCATGCGTTCGGCCTTGTCAATGGCACGCTCCGGCGAACAGGACCGGCGCCAGCCGCCATGACGGCGGTGTTCGCGATAGTAACCATCATCTTCGTCGCCGGTATAGACGCCGACGCGCGGATCCTGGTTGTTGCCGAAGCCGAGATAGATGCTGTCAGCATGAGCGGGGATGGCAGCAAGCGTGCCAAGGCCGACAAGTGCCGAAAGAGCAACCGTCTTGATGGTATTGAACATTGTCTTCTCTCCTTGTTTGAGGGTTTCCACCCGTTTTCGTCAAACCTATGCGAGGAGAATGCACCCGCCTGTCTGAATTTTTTGCGAACCGGCCATTCATCCCCCGTTCATGCGGCAAGAATGGGCCAGCCGTTAGTCTGTCCGTTTCTGGAACCGTTCTATGCAGGGCAGATGGGGAACGTACCCTTTTGCCATGGTTCCCGGTCTTCGTTACCGCAGGAAATCCTAAGGCTCGTCCGCGAGCATATGGTCGAAATAGTCGTCCGGCTCGGCAAGGTCGGTCTCGCTGGCGCTGACCCGGCCGCGCATCGAGATGCCGGCCTCGTGCACGGTCTCGTCGCTTCCCGACACCAGCCTGTGCCACCAATAGAGATCGCGGCCCTCGGCCACCAGCCGGTAAGCGCAGGTCTTGGGCAGCCAGCTGATGGTGCGCACGTTCTGCGGCGTCAGCCCGACGCAATCCGGAACACGCGCCAGCCGGTTGGCATAGTCGGAGCAGCGGCAGCTTCCAGCGTCGAACAGCCGGCAGCCGACGCTGGTCCAGTAGATCTCTCCGGTGTCCTCGTCTTCGAGTTTCGACAGGCAGCACTTGCCACAACCGTCGCAGAGTGATTCCCACTCGGCCGGGGTCATCGCCTCGAGCGTCTTGGTCTTCCAGAACGGCTTTTCCATCGTCGGCATGTGGCCCCCGGACGCTTCAAGGTCAAGCACGGCAACCGTGCACCCTCGTCCGAACGATACGCCGGGACCATACGCCGGAACATACGCCAGGACCATACGAATGACATGAAGTCGCCTTCAAAACGCCGGTCAATCGCCCTGTGCCACAGCTAGAACCTACAAACAGGAACCAAACATGGTTGCTGAAAGTTTGGGCATGGATGGGACGCCACAAGGAGTGTTTATGATGAAACGCCAACCACGGATTCTGGCAGGCACGGCGCTTGGCCTGTTGATGGCGTCCGCGCCGCTAGGCGCGTTCCCACTGCAAGGCGACGCCGCATTCGGCCCCGTGCAACGTACCGCAGCGCCGCTCATCCCAGTGCAATCGAGTTGCGCCGAGGGCGAGTCGGCGGAGGCCTGCGCGCAAAGCCAGCAGGCAGAGCAGCCCAGAAAGAAGAAGCGCGACCAGCAGCAGCAAACGGAATCCGCTCCGGCCGAGCAGGCGGCTCCAGCCGAGTCCGAGCAACCCCGCAAGAAGCGGCGCAATCAGCAGCAGCAAACAGAATCCGCTCCGGCCGAGCAGATCGCTCCAGCCGAGTCCGAGCAACCCCGCAAGAAGCGGCGCAATCAGCAGCAGCAAACAGAATCCGCTCCGGCCGAGCAGATCGCTC